>CAYNDU010000568.1:0-3958 GCA_964395615.1 uncultured Pirellulaceae bacterium
CGGAACGGCCCGTAGGGTGCTTCGCACAATTGACTCCTGACCCCTTTACCTCCGTGGCCAACTTGCTGTTTTTCTAACATAGACCGGCACGGGTGAGGAGCAGACCAGCCGAACTCGTTTCTCAAGCAGCCGGGTATAGAACAGTATCCTGCCGTGCCCGTTTTCTGGCAAAAAAAATGACGCGCCAATATCATCGCCGTTCAGGCGATCGGCGATAACCGGCAAACTCGTTCCTTCGTTTTACCACAAAGAACGCAAAGGGAACCAATCCGAATCGAATGCACGGAACGTCTGAGTACCCCTTACGTCTCTCGCCGTCTCTCGGCTTCCAGTTTTCAAGTGGGGAACGGCCCCATGAGCGGTGCCGATGATCACGACTGCGGTTGGCGGGGGAGAACGCTTCCGCGCGGCCGTTTGAGAATGTAGATCCATAATCCAATCACGAGTAAGAGAAACAGTCCGCTCATGGCTTGTGATATGGTAAGACGAAAATCGGCGGACAGAAGGCTCGGCTCATCACTACGAACCATTTCCAGCAGGATCCGAGTTATGGGATAGATGGTGACCAGCAGGGCGAGCAGTTCACCGTCGTGCCGTCGGAAGGGATAGTAGGCGTACAAGAAAAGGCAGATCAGACCGGCATTGATGGCGCTGAGTATCTGCGAGGGGTAGACGGGCCGACTGCGCCGGGGAAGTTGGCCGAATTCCCAACTCACGGTTGGCTGACCCAGCCTCGCGACGGTAACTCGTGCGCGCTCGACGTTTTCTCCTCGTCGCATTCGATTGAAGGCTTCCGCATCGGGAAGGTCGATCCGCATGATCCTCTGGCCGACGACGAATCCATGTTGATCGGCCTGGCTACCGGGTGCAACCGACCGGATAATGGCACCGGCCTGGCCGGCGGTCCGTTCGAGATTCATGCCCAAGAGCAGGCCCCGCTCGAGGTGATCGACGAATGGGGGGCTCCCCTGAGGGAAGGTAATGGCCATATGGCCTTCTTCGCACAGA
This sequence comes from uncultured Pirellulaceae bacterium, assembly GCA_964395615.1. Classification (GTDB taxonomy): domain Bacteria; phylum Planctomycetota; class Planctomycetia; order Pirellulales; family Pirellulaceae; genus CAYNDU01. The sequence goes on from CAYNDU010000568.1 coordinate 1,009, forward strand.
CCGCCCCAGCAGCAACCGTTCATCAGGCACCCGATCCGGCCCAGGGCGACTCCCAATATCATACCGGGCGCGATCAGGTCGGCGATCGCCAACCAGGGAAGTCGGTACTTCCACAAGAAGATACCGGCAGCCAGAGAGGCTCCAATGAAGGAGCCATAGACAACCAGTCCCCCCTCGGTCAGCCTGACGACTTCCCAGAGCGTGGCCGACCAGGTGGCCCGCACAAACTTCTCGTCCCAATACTCGATGACATAGAAGACGCGTGCGCCGATAAAACCACAGACGACAATGGCGAACAAGAGTGCGAACACGGTATCCGGATTGACTCCCATGCGTCGCGCTTCGCGCAAAATCAGTGCTCCGCCCGCCAGAATCCCGGAAAGGACGAGCACTCCGTAAGCTCGAACGGGAATCCCCAGCGGGACGCCGCTGGCCGTGCCATGCTCGAGTTTCGGAGCAACGACGTAAACCAAGAGGCCGAGCAAGGCTTGAACGACGACCACGTCCCATTTCTCGTGAAGTTTACCCGAGCGAATCACGCGCACCAGTAGCGCAAGCGTGACGACCGCCCAGAGGCCGAGTAGCCAACCGAACCCGAACAACGGGATTTGCAACCAGGGATCGGCGTGAGGGATATAGAAGAGTGTGGAGCGCACGAGGAAGTCCCAACACGGGCCTGGCCCGCGAGTCCGAGATCGGTCGGCCCGACACGGATTGTTCTATGATTTACCACTGACCGCAGCACCCTGTGTACCGGTCAAACACTAAGAGCCGATGGGCGAGCCCATGCGGCAATTATCAATGAGCCGAGTGTTGCCGACCCGTGCAGCGACCAGCGCCATCGTGTCGGCCGTCACCGTGTCGACCGGCAGCAGGTCGACCGGGTCGCCCAGCGCCACGTAGTCGTGATCTGAGACACCGGCTCGTTCCAGTTCGCTGCGCATGGCGGCAAGGACCGGCGCCGCTCGGCGCTCACCTTGACCAAACAGAGCCTGAGCACGTTTCAAACTCCGCACGAGCCCCAATGCCCGCTGTCTCTGGTCGTCTGAAAGATAACGATTTCGCGAACTCAACGCCAACCCATCTTGCTCCCGAATAATCGGGCAGGTCTCGATGGTCAACGGCAGGTCGAGATCAAGCACCATTTGTTCAATCACACGAACCTGCTGAAAATCCTTCTGTCCGAAATAGGCCACGTCGGCCGGAACCAGATGAAATAACTTCAACACAATCGTCGCCACTCCCCGAAAATGGCCGGGTCGGCAGGCACCTTCGAGTGGCTGTGCAACCTGGGGCGGCTCGACATACGTCGAAAACCCATCGGGATAAATCGTCTCGAGCGGCGGCACGAACACGAGATCCACATCGGCTTGTCGCAGCTGCTCGAGGTCGGTGTCCCAAGTACGTGGATATCGAGAAAAATCCTCACTCGGGCCAAACTGGGTTGGATTGACGAACAGCGTCACTGCCGTTAACTGGCAATCACGTCGCGACCGTTCGACCAGACTCATGTGACCGGCATGCAAAGCACCCATGGTCGGCACGAGTCCGAGCGTTTGTCCGGAGGATCGTATGGTTCGCAGCCAGACCCGTAAGGGATCCGTTTCTCGAATGACTACGGGCTTATCGGGTTCCTGGTCGACGGTCACTTCGTTCTCCTCATCCGTCCGTCTCCTGGCGATGTTCTTCCCGGAGGCCACAACGGGCAACGTGAATATCGTGACGCGCGGCCTCTAGTCTGCCAAGCCCGGTGGCCAAGCCGTTTCGACCGAAACCCTGAAGTCACCCCTAGTGCATGGCGATCAGCGCCGCTTCCAACTCTCTTCGGGCGATGGTCAGATCCCCGTCCGGGACTCGCAGAATAGGACCCTGGCCCGGAAGCGCCACCTGCCATTGAAGTTCACGGCAGAATCGTGCCCCCAGACGGCGAGCCGCCTCATCAGCCTCAGGTCGACTCGACGCCAACCGTTCGACGGGAGTATCCAGAAACAAAATCAGTATGGGGATGGGCAAGAGCTCCAGCAATTCCCGGCAACGGGCCTCCAGTTGCCGACGAGCCGGCCCTTGAAACCACGTGCGCGCAGCGACCAGGGACTGGCCGAACCAATAATCGCTGATCACCAAACCAACGTTCGGATCGGCCAGCCGCTCGACAATCGAACCGAGTTGCTCAAAGCGAGCCTCCATGGCGGCTCGGGATGCGGCCAAACTACGTTCAGCCGGCAGGCGTTCTGCGTCAGCCCGTCGCGAATCCGTGACAGTTGTCGGATCGAGCAGCAAGTGAGCCCGTTCGGCAAAATGGCTGACAAGTTGCGACTTTTTGGATCCGTGAGCTCCAGCGACTGCGACGTAATTCGGTGCTTCCCGCAAACGAGTCAGTAATGTCGAGACAGTCCAACCGGTCGTCACATGCAACATGTTGGCCGCGATTTCGTGGGCCGGCTCCAGCACGAACCGCCTGAACGCCATCCTCGGATGGGGCAAAACCAATTCGGCCGTCTCCAGTACCACTCGGTTGAAGAGCAGCAGATCGATATCGACGGGGCGCGGCCCCCATCGGACCCCAGGCTCACGTCCCATGCTGACTTCGACTTGTTGAGCCCAGGCCAGCAATTGGGCCGGCGAGAGCCGGCAATCGAGGCGAGCGGCCCCGTTGATATATTTCGACTGGCCGGCCGGCCCACCGGCCGGCTCGGTCTCAAAATAACTGCTTTTGGCCCGCAGCTCAATTTGCGGGTGACCGCAAAGTCGAGCAAGGGCATCATCGAGTTGAGCCGTACGTTGGCCCAGGTTGGCTCCCAAGCCAATCAGACAATCGGCCATGGTATTAAGAGCGTTTCATTCCCCGCGCGTCCGAGCACCGGCGCGCAAAAATGGCGGCGGGGGAGCTCGCTCCCAGCGTGCCACGCCGCCCACTGCAACCCGCTGGCAGAGTCCGCGCCGGAGGTCC
>CAYNDU010000569.1:0-2506 GCA_964395615.1 uncultured Pirellulaceae bacterium
TTCAGCCATGAAGTCGACAAGTCGAGCGGCTCGACCGTAGCCGATACCGAGTGCTCGTTGCAGGAGAGAAACACTTCCTCGCCCTTCGCGGATGACGACGTCGACCGCACTTTCGTAGAGTTCATCTCGTTTCTTGAGTTGGCCCGGCAACGCGTCGTCACCTGGTTCGGCGACCTTCATATTCACCAGTTCGTGTACAAAATGTTGTTCACCCGTGCTAACGGTGTCGACGATCGAGTTGATTTCGTCATCGGACAGATAGGTTCCCTGGCCGCGTAGCAGCATGCTCGTGCCGGGCCAGAGGAACAACATGTCGCCGCTTCCGAGTAGTTTTTCGGCACCCATCTCATCGAGTACGACTCGGCTGTCGGTTCGGCTGGCGACCTGGAACGAGATGCGAGCCGGCAGGTTGGATTTGATCAGGCCGGTAATGACGTCAACAGTTGGTTTCTGGGTAGCGAGGATCAGGTGGATGCCCACTGCTCGGCTTTTCTGGGCCAGTCGAATGATGTGTTGTTCGACTTCCTTCCCTGAGGTCATCATCAGGTCGGCAATTTCATCGGCCACGATCACGATGAAGGGCAGGTGGTCTGGAATGGCCTCCTGTTGCTCTTCGTTCTCCGGCTGCAACCGATCGATCAGCTTTTCTTTCCCCAACTGGTTGTAGCTGGTCACATGGCGAACGCCGGCTCGTGCCAGCAACGCGTAACGTTCCTCCATTTTCTCGACGGCCCAGGCGAGAATCGCCTCGGCCTTCCGCATGTCGGTTACGACCGGGTGCATCAAGTGGGGAAGTCGACCGTAACAGCTCAATTCCACCATTTTCGGATCGATCATCAGCATCCGGACTTCGTCGGGGCGTCGAGTCATCAGGATCGAGGAGATGATCGCATTCAGACAGACACTCTTGCCGGTGCCGGTGCGACCGGCGATCAGAAGATGGGGCAGGGTGGAGAGGTCGACTGTCAGCGGCTTTCCCGACACATCTTTGCCGACAAACAGGGGAATCCGCATCTTCTTGATTTTGCCGTTGGTCTCTTCGATCACGTCGCGCAACCGGACCACCTGACGTGCTTCGTTCGGAACTTCGATCCCGACAGTGTTCTTGCCGGGGATCGGTGCCACGATTCGAATGCTCGGAACTCGCAAGGCGATCGCCAGATCGTCGGCCAGCCCGGTGATTTTGGATAGACGCAGTCCGGCCTCCAGTTCGACCTCGTATTGGGCGATGACCGGACCGGTCTCGATTTCGACCACCTTGACGTTGAAGCCGAAGTTCTTGAACGTGCGTTCAAGAACCTTGGCTTTTCGCCTCACCTCTTTGGACTGGGCTTCGAAACAGACGTCGTCCGACTCGATCAGCAGATCCATGCCAGGGAGTTGGTAGTCCTGTTCGCTTCCCGCGAGGCTGGCCTCGTCCAGTCGCTGCATGACCTCTTGCCGCTCGTTTTTCTTCTGACGACGCCGCACGCGCGGACCCGAGTCGCCCTTGGCGGCGCGATCGCCTTTCCCCTTCGGTCGCCCTTTGGCGTGACTCGCCCCGTTATCATCTGGGTCGTGTGACGGTTCGGACGATTCGTCGTCCGCTGTTTCTTCTTCGTCCTCCATGGCCTGTCCGCCAATTCGAACCGACAATTCCGATTCGCCGAGTTCTCCCTCCTCTACCTCCTCGTCCTCCCATTCGTCTTCGTCGTCCCACTCCTCTTCATCCTCTTCGTCCAACGCTGCGTCGCCGGCCGGTGCTTCCGTCGCCGGACGCCCGAACCAGAGTCGACGACTGCCGCCGGTGCGGCTCGTAGCCATGGAGAAGACGAGCGACGCGACGCTTATCAAGGCGTAGTCGGTGCATAACAGGAGCCCTCCGAGAATGACGCTCGTGGCCAGGATCAGTCCTCCTATCGTGGCGAACTGCATCTCCAGGACACCGGCTCCCAACGCACCCAGATAACCGCCCGATCCGATCACGGGTCCCGGTGACCAGTTCGGGGCGACCATGGCCGCGACCGTTGTCAGACCAATGAGCGAGAGGGCCCACCCGGTGAGCCGCAACACGGGGGCGTCTAACGCACGCCGGCCGAGCAGAAGAATATCCAGAATCGCCAGTGAAACGACCAGGTAATAGGCACCCAGACCACACGCGGTGAACAGCATGCCTGCAAGGAGTGCGCCCCATTGACCACAGGCGTTTTCTACGGTCTCGTTCTGTGGGTAGACCAGAAGGTCAGGTTGGTAAAGTCGGTTCAACGGCGCTACCAACTCGGTGACCGGGTCAGCCGGATTGTACGTCGTCAGTGCCAACGCAACAAATACGACCAGCCCCAGAAGACCGATGGCGACGAGATCCAGTTTCAGGCTTCGTGGCTCACTCATTGACGCGCCATTCTCAATAGGATGAGAAACATACGGCACCTAATGCCGTAACAGCGGAGGGCGCGTCCGTGCCCAGATAGCGATCCGTTTATGTCGTCATGCGCCGGAGGCGGCTGCCCCGTTCGTTCCGACGGTC
>CAYNDU010000569.1:2606-3949 GCA_964395615.1 uncultured Pirellulaceae bacterium
CGACGGTCAGGAGGAATAGGGTCGGCCGACGCACGTACGACTAACTCTTGATTCGGCAACCGACTGCCCGGTCCAATAGCTTGCGGCTCGTGCGCGGCACGAATTGCCTGGTGGGAACGACGTGCATTTCTGGCGTGGTGTGAACAATCGATGTAGCTGACTGAGCTCAGCGTTCCGCCCAGAATTCTACCTCGCGCCAATGGCTACAACAGTCACATTCTGCATGCGATCCAGGATATTCCTATCGCCGGCGGCCGGCCGTGCAGTCTGTATCGGTTGGGACGGCCCGCGAACCGAGTGGGGATTCAAACGTGCCCCAGCCTATCCACGGGATCTGCCCGCTTGTCGTGTTTCGTACACGTGGAAACCAACTGTCCCCTTACGGTTCCGCACTTGGAAAAACACGGTAGGGAGCCAACTCGTGTTGACTCCGGACTTTCAGCAGAGCGACCAGTTTCCCCTCGCCAGATACGGCTACCAGCTCGCCGCATTCTTCGATGCCGTTCGGTGCCTCGATGCGGCGGCCCTGGCGAATGGCCTCCACTTCGTCTTCGCACAGCTCTACGCGAGGAAGATCTTCCAAAGCCGACAGGGGCGGTTTGACCGGCCAGTCGGAACTTGTCGTGCTTCGTTCCAGATCGATTGCGTCGGACACGTGATACGGCCCGATCGACTCTCGGCGCAAGGCGCTCATGACGGCGCAGCTGCCGAGTGCTTTGGCGATGTCACGTCCGAGGGATCGGATGTAGGTCCCCGAGCTGCAGGTGATCTTCAGGCACAGATGCGGATATTCGTACGAGTCGATCGTCAATTGATCGATGCGCACGCGCCGGGCCGGCACGTCAAACTGTTCGCCACGCCGAGCTCGCTTGTAGGCCCGTTGGCCACGGATTTTCAGTGCCGAGTAGGCCGGCGGCACTTGCTCGATCCACCCGGTAAAAGATGGAACCACACCCAAAAGGTCGTCGCGCGTCGGGCAGACCGGTCGCTCGAACTCGGTGACTTCGCCCTCCACGTCATCGGTCGGGCTCGTCACGCCCAGCAGGAAATGGGCAACGTACTTCTTGGGCATCCGCTGTACGTAAGGGACCAGACGGGTTGCCGGGCCGAGTCCGATGACCAATACACCGGTAGCCAATGGATCAAGTGTCCCCGCGTGGCCGGCTTTGACCCCGGCGAACTGCCGCTGCACGCGATTAACGACTTCACGCGACGTGCGACCCGCCGGCTTGTCGACGACCAGGAATCCAAACATGGCTCGTACGTTCCCCCTCGCTCTCCTCTCCGGGCCCTGCGCCCGCTCCACCGCCGTCGGCCCTTCTTGCCTCGTCCGCTCTCCCCGC
>CAYNDU010000570.1:0-3940 GCA_964395615.1 uncultured Pirellulaceae bacterium
GAACGTCAAGATCGCGCTGAATACGTCCACCTAAAAAAAGCCCGTTCCTGCACCCTCGTGGAGCGGCCGGCGCCTTCGAGGCCTGCACGGCCCGGGGCGAGCGGGACGAAGGGTCCGCGTTCGAGGACACGCGATTCGTGAAGAAGGGCACGAGGCGAGGAGTGGCACCGCTCGACGAGCGTCTGGATGTCGTCATCCTCGATTCGGATGTCGGCGTTTGTCGACGGGCCAAAAGGCGCCCACATGTCACACGCCTCGCGAGGCTGATACACTACATGACTGACTGAAACATCAATGACTGGAATCGTGGTGGAGGCAGAATGAGACGGTTCATGAAGCGGCGCTCATTGATACCGACGGCGGTGATGCTCTCGTTAGTGGCCGTCGGATGCGGTGGGCCGAGCGGAAGGGCCCAGGGGCCAAAGGATGACCTGACGGTGGCGACATGGAACCTGGAGTGGTTCTTCGACGAATATCAGGGTGACAATTACAGTCGCCTCGCCAAAGAACAATCGGCGCCGGACCGTCACCAGTGGGAATGGAAGCGAAACGGGGTCGCGGCTGCGATTGCGGAGTTGCGGCCGGATATCCTGGCCCTACAGGAAGTAGAGAATCAGCGGGTTTTGTTCTACCTGCAGCAACGACTCAAGTCGGAACATCACCTCAATTACAAGATCGCGTTTGTTGGAGGAACCGATTATTTCACCGAACAGGATGTCGCCCTGCTCTACCAGGATGGCCTGGTCGAATACGGCCGCCACGAAATCTCAGCAGCCATGCGGGACAGCAAGGAATACTACAGTGTTGCCAAACACCTCTTCGCTCGGTTCCAGTGGGGGACGGGAGCGAGCTCGCGTTCGCTCTGGCTGGTAACGGCCCACCTGCGGGCTATGGAAAAGGGCGACGGTATTCGCCGGCGACAGGCCCGGTCCCTTCGGCGCTGGATCGACGAGATGAGGCAACGCGAAGAAAACGTGATCGTGTTGGGTGATCTGAATACGGAACAGCCGGTCGAACGACCGGAACCGACCAGTGAAATGGGAATTCTGCTCGGTCTGGCAACGCCCGATACGGATGACGATCTGATCGACTTGCACAGCCGAATTCCCTCTGCCGCCCGGCAGACGCATCTTCTGACCGGCAAGCGGTTCGACCGGGTTCTTGTCAGTCAAAGCCTGATGAAGGACGAACCGGGAAAGAAAGACCTGGTGTTCCGTGCGGCCCGCGTTCGATCCGACGTCGTGATTCGCGGCCAACACCAGGACACGGATCACTGGAATAAGTACTATAAAATCCCCGAACGCGAGCGTGATTTGAGCGATCACTATCCGGTCGTGGCAGTTTTTTCGATCAAGTAGCCGTTATCGCCCGCATGGTGGGCCCCGCGAGGTTCGGATGGAACCATTGGACGAGTTGCCGCTGATCCGACTGGATCAGCTGTTGAAGCATGAAGGAGTTGTCGCTACCGGCGGGCAAGCCAAGCGACTCATCCAAGAAGGGGAAGTGCAGGTCAATGGTCAGGTTGAATGGCGGCGGCGCCGAAAACTGTCGGCCGGCGATCGCGTGCGAGTCGGTGACGTCGAGTTGATTGTTTGCTCCGAGAATGCCACGTGAAAACTCCGAGCCTATGCGTGCGTTGCCGATCGACAACGGGTATTCCATCCGGTCGGCGGGCGACCGGTGACGAACGGTGACGGCATGGGTAGTGACGTTGGTTTCAAGAGGTTCGACAAATCGTCAAGTGAGGTGTTGATGAACAACTGTCCATTGAGGCCGACGGCAAAACAGCCGCGTCATCTTTTCGTCCGGAACGTGGCCAGGTCCAGCGTGATCTTTTGTTTGCTAGGGGCGGCGATTGTTGTCCGGCCCGCGAACGCAGACAATTGGCCCCAGTGGCGAGGCCCCCAGGGTAACGGCATTTGCCGAGAGCGGGAAACTCCCTTGATTTGGAATGAAGAAAGGGGATTGGCCTGGAAGTGTCCCCTTCCAGCTTGGGGTAACAGTACCCCGGCCGTATGGGAGGATCGAGTCTTCGTTACGAGCCATACGGATGACCGACGTCTAGAGCTCTTGTGCATCGATGCGCGATCGGGAAAACCTGTTTGGACCCGGCAGGTCGGCACTGCGACGGCGCCGCGTGAAGCGCCACCGCGCAAGCGGCAACAGAAATTCCACCGGCTGCACAACCTGGCAAGTCCCTCACCGATCACCGACGGGAAGACCGTCGTTGTCCATTTTGGTAACGGTGATTTGGCGGCGTATGATTTTCAAGGTCGGCGTCTGTGGTATCGAAATCTGCAGGAGGATTACGGTCCCTATTCAATCTGGTGGGGGCACGCCAACAGTCCGGTCATCTATCAAGATCTGGTAATCTCGGTGTGCATGCAGGATTCCCTGGCTGATGTGCAGGAGACGCCGGTCGAAAGCTACGTGGTCGCACATGACTTGAAGACGGGCAAAGTGCGCTGGCGCACGACGCGGGCAACCGACGCGCAGGCGGAAGAATGTGACGCCTATACGACCCCAGTGTTCGCAGTTCGAAACGGCTTGACAGAGCTGATCATCATGGGTGGCAATCAGCTCGATGCGTACGACCCGAAAAGCGGCCGACAGTTGTGGTTCCTGCCCGGCCTGGTCGGAGGCCGCACGGTGACGGGTCCGGTTGTGGATCAACGGATCGTTTACGTCACGCGAGGCAAGAAAGGCCCATTTCTGGCCGTGGCCCGCGGTGGGCAGGGGGAACTGACTCGACGGAGTATCGTCTGGTTTACCAACGAAGGCACTCCCGATTCATGCTCCCCGATTGTCGTTGGCAATCTGTTGTTTCTGGTGTCTGATGACGGTATTGCGCGATGTTACGATAAGGCGACGGGCGAGCTGTTTTGGAAGAAACGGTTGCCCGGGAAGTACAAGGCGTCTCCGGTTGCCGTAGATGGCCGCCTGCTGTTCTTGAACACTGATGGGACGTGCACGGTTGTTTCGGCTTCGTCTCGATACAATAAGCTGGCCGAAAACAGGCTTGACGACCAGACGCTGGCCTCCCCCGCAATTGCCAACCGGCACATCTACATACGCGGGCATCAGTCTCTCTATTGCATCGGTCAAAAACGGTAGGCGTCCGGTCCGGTCGGGCCGAACACCGGGCGTCACGGAGACACGCAGTCTGTCGAGACGTTCGGCCCGGTTGCCGTCCCGGACGAGTTTCAGGAAGGGTTCCATGACGCGATTTGCCTGGTTGACCGATATCCACTTGAATTTCGTTGATGAACGTCGGCTTGAAGTATTTGTTGGCCGAGTTCTGGAGGAGGATCCCGATGTCGTGCTCCTGGGCGGAGATATTGCAGAGGCTCGAGACGTTGCATCGTACCTGATGTTGCTCGATCGAAAATGGCAAAGAAAGATCTATTTCGTTCTCGGGAATCACGACTTCTACTTCGGTTCGATCGGAGAAGTGCGCCTGAAGATGACCGAACTATGCACGGAACACTCGGGGCTGTGTTATTTGACGCAGAGCCCGGTTGTGGCTCTGAGCGAACGTGTTGGGCTGATCGGCCACGACGGCTGGGCCGACGGTCGTGCGGGGGATTATGAGAATTCGACGGTCATGTTGAGTGATTACGCGCTGATCGCCGAATTGGTCGATGTCGGCAAGCAGCGGCGCTGGGAGCTGCTCAAGGAGATGGGAGATGCCGTAGCCGACTGGGTACGTGACACGCTTCCCGGTGCGCTGGAGTCATTCGACCACATCTACTTCCTTACGCACGTGCCCCCTCTTCGCGAAGCGTGCTGGCACGAAGGAAGGATGTCCGACGATGACTGGGCCCCGCACTTCTCGTCGCTGGCCGTCGGCGACGCACTGCTCGAAATCATGCCCGACTACCCGGAAAAGATACTCACCGTCTTGTGCGCCCACCCCCACGGGGAAGGGCAGGGGCAACGC
>CAYNDU010000571.1:0-3935 GCA_964395615.1 uncultured Pirellulaceae bacterium
CACGCAAGTCGCTGCTGTTCCTAACGTTAAACTGATAATGGAAACTCCAGTGAATCATCCCGGCTAGGACGTCGTCCTAATGACTCGTCGAATCGCTCGAAGTTCCGTCGTGCCGGGCCCCATCAGGGTGAGCCCCGCCTTTGGAGTCGCCTCGTTTGCCGGCTTCTCCCTTCGACTGGGCACCGTGATGGTCATTCGGAGCGGACTTTCCTTTGGCGTTTGCTGAGCTCCCCGGTTTTCCGACGGTCGACTCGTAGCGTCCGAAGATCATGCGCCCGGCACTCGTCTGCAGAACGCTGGTCACCGAGATCGTGACCGTGACTCCAATATGGTCTCGGCCGTTTTCCACGACGATCATGGTCCCGTCATCCAGATAGCCAACTCCCTGCCCCGAGGCTTCTCCGGGCTTCGCGATCAAGACGTCGAATGTCTCGCCCGGCAGGTAGACCGGCTTGAGCGCGTTGGCAATGTCGTTGAGATTGATCACCCCAACGTTGTGCAGGCGAGCTATCTTGTTCAAGTTGTAGTCGCCGGTCACCACCTTGCCGCCCAGATGTTTGGCGAGCAACACGAGTTTCATATCGACCGGTTGCCCGGACAATTCGTTCAAATCGCGGTCGTAGATCTTCAAATCGACATTCTTGTCGGTCCTGAGCTTATTCAAGATATCCAGGCCGCGCCGGCCACGAGACCGCTTCAGTTTATCCCCGCTGTCCGCCACTCGCTGTAACTCGGTGAGCACGAATCGGGGCATAATCAATGTGTTGTCGATAATATCCGTTTCGACCAGATCCGCGATCCGACCATCGATGACCACGCTGGTATCGAGGATGAACGGCTTCAACCCCTTAATATCCTTGGTGAATTCGACATAGGGGATAATGAATCGAAAATCGTCCTTCGTCTGCAGCAACAAGCTGATGCAGGTATAGCAAACCACCAACCCCATACCGATTCGGATCGCCTGGCCGAATCCCTCCTTATCAGCCAACTCTAGAAACGGGGCCAGAGCGATCGAGAGGGCAAAGGTCAGAAACATCCCGACGACGACGCCAAAATAGACGGCCGAAATGCTGTCAATTCTCTTGGTTGGCAAGAAGACGTCCAGCAACACGACGACGCCGGCCGTCGTCAACACGGCGAAAAAGATGACCCACGGCAGCCACATCGGGCCCGATTCGAGCGCATCAGAACCGACAAACAGGGTCGTCAACCCGACGGCTATGAACATGAAGACGCAGCGCAAGACTATCAGTGCCATTTCGGCTCGCCCTCCCAAAAACGTTGATGCTCGGTCACGGTCGGGCCTCGTCGGAGCGTGCCTCTACTCCAGCCATGCAAATCCGGCGCGCAACGGCGATTTACTTCCGCGAAAGCGCGACTCAAACGGATGGCGTTTGCCCCGTAGTCAAAGGCCCTATTCTAACACCCCCCCCACCACAAGCTACCCCACGACCCTCACGATGCCCAAATCGCGACACTGCCGCTCGCAATAGCGGTCGGTCATTCCGGCCAGATACTCGACGACCGCGCGCTGCCGTCCCACTCGATCGATGCGCCGCGCGAACTTTGGAGGGAGTCGTTGGAGATGGTCACAGAAGAACTCGAATAGCTGCGACAGGCGGTCTTGCGCACATCGGCGGACGCCGATCAGCCGGGGGTGGCGGTAGACGTGTTGGTATAGATACGCCTCCAATTCACGTTTCGACTGCTGGATCAAGGGACTTGGCCCGGCCCAAAAACCGAGCGACTGCATTTGGGTCGCCGAGCGGAAACGGGCCCGGTCGAGCGCATCGACGGTGGTCAGCAGAAAGTCACTGACCTGGCGATCAATCAGTTCGTGGACAACGGCCTTTCGCAGAAGGGCGGGCGATAGCTTGCCGAGCCGTTTCCGGACCCGTTCAGCCGACTCGGCGATCAGCGGGATCTGTTGGAGCTGTTCCATGGAGACCAGGCCGAGCTTAACTGCGTCGTCGGTATCGTGGGCGTCGTAAGTGATGCTGTCGGCCGCGTCGACAACTTGGACCTCGAGCAGCGGCGACCCGTGATCCGGAGATTTTTCAATCCGATGGGTTTGACCGTCGAGCACATCGAGGGTCAGGTTCAGCCCGGGGAACCGTTGGTAGCGACGTTCCAGTTCTTCGGCGATTGTCAAGGCGTATTGGTTATGTGAAAAGCCACCCTGGTCGCTCAGACAGCCGTCGAGAGCCTCCTCGCCAGCATGCCCGTAGGGTGGGTGTCCGATGTCGTGAAAAAGAGCGAGTGCCTCGATGAGATCTTCGTTGAGTTTCAGCGCGCGCCCGATGGTGCGGGCAATCGACGCCACCTCATGAGTATGGGTTAACCGTGTCCGATGATAATCGCCCATGTCGCCGGTAAAGACCTGCATCTTGCCGCTCAAACGCCGGAAGGCCGAACTGTGCAAGATTCGGTCACGATCGCGTTGGAACGGTCCCCGGTAGGGGTGCGCCCGCTCGGCGTGCTTTCGCCCACGACAGGCGGAGCTGAACGTGGCATAAGGCGCGAGCCAGACCAACTCCCGTTCATCGACCGATGGCGGTCGCAGGCGCGAAGGCATGTCGTGGTTCATAAAGAAACGTCCGAATCGCATCACTTGAAGAGGACCACTTGCCGATTCCGCAGGCCGGTCGGTCCGGTCTTCCTGGTCACTCGCGGCGCTGGTACGGTAATCAGTGTAGTAAGAACGTCTTCCAGCGGTCCAGACCGATATGCCGTCAGCACAATCCACTGGTCAGTCGCATGATAGGTTGCGTGCGACCAACGATGCGCCCCGGGCCGACGGCCGGAGCGGTTCGGTGATACGGATCCGTGGTGCGCGCGTCCACAATCTCAAGAACGTCGATCTGGACATTCCTCACGGTCAGCTGGTGGTCATCACCGGTCCGAGCGGGTCAGGAAAGAGCAGCCTGGCACTTGACACGCTCTTTGCGGAGGGGCAGCGGCAGTACATCGAGACGCTCTCCGTCTATTCGCGGCAGTTCATCCACCAGAAGCAGCGACCCGATGTCGATTCGATCGAGGGAATCGAACCGACCATCTGCATTGATCAACGTCCCGGCGGCCACCACCCGCGTAGCACGGTGGCGACGGTTACCGAGATATACGATTACTTACGGCTAATGATGGCGCGCCTGGGTGACGTCTCTTGTCATCAGTGTGGTTCGCGCATCGAGCAGCAATCGCCAAAGCAAATATGCGACGACCTGATGGAGCTGCTCGAAGGAACGAAGGTGATGCTCCTGGCGCCCATGATTCGCGGCACGCGAGGTGCCCATCAAAGTGTCTTTGGCAAGATCCGCAAGGCCGGCCTGGTTCGTGCACGGGTCGACGGCCAGGTGTACGATCTCGAGCATTTGCCTGAGCTCGACCCACGTCGCACTCACCATGTTGAGGCCGTTGTCGACCGTCTGGTCATCCGACCAAAGGTTCGGGATCGTCTGACCGAATCGATCGACCTGGCTCTCGGCCACGGGGAGGGACTGTTGGTGGCCTGCTGCCTGTCCTCGCACGGCGAGTCCGACGACGCCGAACCGGCCTGGCAAGACTGCTGGTACAGCACGTTGCATGCGTGCCCGAGTTGTGGCCTTAGTTATGCCGAAATCGAACCACGGACGTTCAGCTTCAACAGCCCGTATGGGATCTGCCCCGATTGCCAGGGACTGGGCGCGAGTGTTCGATTCGATCCGGAACTGGTGATCCCAGACGTTCGGCGATCGCTGGCCGAAGGTGCAGTCGCCGCGTGGCGTGGCCGCTCGTCCGCGCAACTCAGAAAACTGAAGGAACGGCTCAGTCCCTTCATGGACACTCAGGCTTTCGATTGGGATACGCGATTCTATCGGCTGCGCCCCGAAACGCTTCAGCAACTTCTTCCTGGTTCGTCCGGTGATCCTCCCTTTGGCGGGGTCCTGGTCTGG
>CAYNDU010000572.1:0-3920 GCA_964395615.1 uncultured Pirellulaceae bacterium
CCGGAACGGCCCGTAGGGTGCTTCGCACAATTGACTCCTGACCCCTTTACCCTCTGCTACAAACGTACCACGAGATCGGACCGGGCGACAGCCGAACCAACGTTGGACACTACCATTCGCAGACCGGCCTCCCAACGCGGGGGGGCATCGGGAGTTTGGTGACGATTACCGCGTCGACTACAGCTTCTGCCGTCCGGACAGCGCGTCGTGCAAGACCTCCTTGTTCGTATGCTCCAGTACGCTGCCGGCCGTGATCCCGCGAGCGAGCCGAGTGATCTGTACCGGCAAATCACCCAGTAAGTTTGAAATGTGAAGGGCCGTGCCGTCTCCCTCGACCGTCGGGTTCGTGGCCATGATCACTTCGCGGAAATGGCCCTTTCGAATGCGCTCAACCAATGCGTCAATGGTCAACTGGTCCGGACTAATGCCCTCGAGAGGAGCAATCCGGCCCAGCAGCACATGGTATAAGCCGCGAAAACTGCCCGTTGCCTCCAGTGAAATCAGATCGCGCGGCTGTTCGACTACGCAAAGCAACTCCCGATCTCGCTTCGGATCGGAGCATACCGCGCAGAGGTCCTCTTCTGCCAGACTAAAACAGACCGGGCAATAACGTACGTTCTCACGCACGTCGCGTATCGAATCCGCCAAGGCCAGGGCCTCGGACGAATGGACACGCAGAATGTGATACGCGAGCCGCTCGGCCGACTTGCGTCCGATTCCAGGCAACTTGGCAAGTTGCTCAATGAGTTGTGTGACGGATTTGCTCAGTTCGGGCATGGCCGGTGACATCCAGGGACGTTGATCAATCGTCCACTCACCGCTCGTCCCGCGGATTCAGGCGAGTGAACCTGTCTTACCAGGCCGCGCCAAACGGTCGCCCCTCCCCCATCGTGCGTGACCACTGAGCGCCCGCGATGCGATCCAACCCTCACGACATCACCGGAAACTCGGCCGAACGGTCCGCCCGGTGTCGGTCTCCAAGCAGGAGGTCACCGAGGAGGACGTCCAAAAAAACGCGGAATTCACTCGCTCGGAGATGGCGGGGAAGTGTCACCGGTCAGCTGCGACAACGCTGCGTCGAGTCCAGGGACGTCGAGTCCATCGGTCATTGACTGAATCGCCTGGGCGTGGAGTTGTTTCGACTTGGCGACCGCCTGATTCATGGCGGCGGGGAGCAAGTCCTCGATCATCTCCCTTTCCCCAGACTCGACCAACTGCGGGTCAATGCGCACACGAATCACTTCGCCCAGGCCGTTGACTTCCACCTCGACCATCCCGCCACCGGCGGTGCCTGTCGCTCGTTGCGTCTTCAACTGTTCCTGAATCTCTTGCATTCGTCCGCCCAATTGCTGAGCATTTTTCATCAGCGAGGCGAGATTGCCAATTCCCTTAAACATCAGTCGATCCAATCTCTGCATAAGAATTCAACGGGATTCCTGTTTCTGCCGTGCCGGCAGGTCGACGCGCATCACCTCGGCGTCAAATAGCTCGACCGCCTGTCGAACCATCGCATGGGACTCTCGGGCCTTCTTTTGTTGGAATGTTGACGGCGCCGGCACATCTTGCCCGGCGGAATCCGCCTCCATGACGGTCAATTCGATCGTCATCGAACGTCCCATCACCTCACTCAATCGTTGCTCCAAAACGGCCTTTCGATCCGGACGTTCACACGCTTCCATGTGCAAAGTATAGGTCGGTGGAAACGCCACGACCAGTCGATCCGCGGACGGAGCTTCCAGATGGTCGTAGCCCGAGGCGTAATCGGCCGTCATATCCCCAAGCTGCTCAAGGACTTGCTTCCACGCTCGCTCGGCGTCCCTCGTATGCAAGCGCCCGCTCATTGGCGGTTCGGCGCCTTGGTCGACCGGCGGCGACCGATCGCCGGGGCATTCTTCCGACCCTCTTTCCGCTCGTCCAGCCTCCCGCGCACTTGCCTCCGGTTCGTCCTTCGGCAAAGGCCGCGTCTGGGGCTCGCTCGCCGCACGGACGGCCGACCCATCGCGATCAGATGCCGGCTCCGACGAACGCTCACCCGACGGTTCACTTCCCACCTGGTTCCGAGTCACGTCGCTACGATGTGACCGGCCATCATCGGTCGGCTTCGTCCGAGCGGCGGCGAGCGGATCTAGGCGAGGGGCGGGCTTTTTTTTTTCCGACGTCGGGGCTGGACGTCCCGTGCGCCGCGCGCCGTCGTCGGGCGACTGCAGCGCTTCGATGATCTGGTCCAATTGGTCGAGCTGATCCAGGCAACCGATCCGAACGAGGGCCATTTCCAACACGATGCGCGGCTGCATGCTTTGTCGCAACCGCGATACGCAGTGGTCCAGGATCTGCCACGCCGCCAGTAGGGATTGCAGCCCCAGATGGTTGCCCACTTCCAGCAATTCCGGGTGCGCCGCGCTTTCGGCATAACGAAGCAGCTCCGGCCCACATCCTACCATCGCGGATGCCAGGTCGCGGAAAAACCCAAGCAACTGTTCGGCCAGCTGCCCGCAGTCGACTCCCTGCGCAAGTGCTTTGTCCAGGCACTGCAACGCCAGGGCCGCGTCTCGTTCGGAAAGGGCCTGCGTGATCTGCATGAGAATTCCGGATGTCGCTGTACCGAGCATCTCGTGCACATGGGCGATCGAAATCGTCCCTTCGCAATAGGCGAGCAGTTGCTCCAGTAACGACTGACTGTCGCGCATGGAGCCCTCAGCTCGACGCGCCAACAAACGCAACGCTTCGGGCTCGGCCTTTCTCTGCTCCGATTCCGTGATCTCCTTCAGTCGTTGCACGATGGAATCGGCATCAATGGGTGCAAAATCAAATCGCTGACATCGCGAGAGAACGGTGATCGGAATCTTCTGCGGATCGGTCGTGCAGAAAATGAACTTGACGTGCCGAGGGGGCTCTTCCAACGTCTTGAGCAGCGCGTTGAAAGCAGCCGTTGTCAGCATGTGCACTTCGTCGATGATGTAGATCTTGTATCGCGAACGACTCGGTCGCACGTTGGCATTCGATCGTAGTTGGCGAATCTCGTCGATCCCACGGTTGCTCGCACCGTCAATCTCCAACACGTCGACATCTTCACCGGCATCGATTGACAAGCAAACATCACTGTCCGGATCGGGATGGGGCGTTGGACCGTTGGGGGCGTTCAGCGCTTTGGCAAAAATTCGGGCCATCGAGGTCTTGCCGACGCCGCGCGTGCCGGTGAACAGATAGGCGTGACCGACACGGTCCGTCTGAATGGCATTGATCAGCGCTTGAGCGATTTGCCCCTGTCCGACCAGCGTCTCAAATGATCGCGGCCGGTAGCGTCGAGCGACAACGACATAACTGCCGATCGACCTTTCGTCAGCCGAGGTGGAGGACTCGTTCACGTCGCCCGTCGATCCGTCATCCGACATCATGCAATTACCTCGAACAGGACGACCATTACCCGGTGATCCATCGGGCCCCTCCTGTACAGAACTTTCCATCGGATGCGGCCGACCGCGAGGAACCAAGTGATTCCCACCGGGCGAGCGCCCGAACGGGCCGGGAAACGTGATCGGATTGGGATACCCATCAAAGGCAAGACCGAGCCCCAATTGGCCGGCCGAGTGCCGTTGAGTGGCCCCCGCACAAGAGTACACCGCTTAGGGCTGCTCCTGTTACGGCCTGACCCGGTTCACGACTCCTCCTTGCGAGGGCCACTCAATGGCAATCAGCAGGTGTCGGATTGCCCGAGCCCACACTTTACGCTTTTGAACTCGGATCGTCAAAGCCCCCGGTGAATGATGAATGCCGACCGCTTGGGTCTGGCAGAATGTCGACAATTCGTCTCCAATAGTCGGTGTGCTCGGATGATCGGGCACAACCGCGAGCCGATAGGCCTGTGCCCGGTCCGCCCGCGACCGGGGCGCCCTAATAGTGAGGGCCCTAATAGTGAGGGC
>CAYNDU010000573.1:0-3887 GCA_964395615.1 uncultured Pirellulaceae bacterium
GAGCCGCCTGCGGCGCGTGACCGCCGAACAGGTGATTGACGACGTCGTGGCGGAAATCGCCGTCCCGACGCTGTCAAGTTAACTCGCTTCATGATCGCGGAAGGTCGGGAAATATATCATGCGCTGGTTAACGGTCGCCATCCTGGTCTTGCTAATGGCCCTTGCCCTGCAAATGGGCTTATTGGCTTACGCAATGTATGTGCTGCTGGCAGTGATTCTGGTCAGCCGGTTTCTGGCTCAACGTTGGGCCACCGCCGTGGCGGCGGAACGCGAATGCAATCGGTTGTTTGCCGAAGTTGGAGATACGGTTGCCGTCGTGATCCGGATGAAAAATCAGTCGGATATCCCCGTCGCCTGGATCCTTGCCGAAGACCTGTTGCCCCGTAACGCACTGATATTCCGCCCGCCGAATCTGCAGGTAGACGGTCAGCGAATGCAGCTGCAGATGCTGATGCCGCGAGCCGCGAAACGAATGATGTACCAGGTGACGTGCAATCGACGCGGGTACTACCAACTGGGACCATTGGTTGTCGAAACGGGCGATCTGTTCGGCCTCCATCGGCGGTTTCGTGTCGTCACCGAACCCCATTTCCTGCTGGTCTACCCCCAAGTCGTTCCACTCGAGGGTTTTGAAATTGCTTCGAGAAGGCCAATCGGTGAAGTTCGAATGACCTACCGATTGTACGAAGATCCGACGCGCATCGCCGGTGTCCGCAGGTACGAGCCCGGCGATGCATTGAATCGTGTGCACTGGCACGCCACGGCGCGCACGGGTCAGCTTCACAGCAAGGTCTATGAGCCCTCCACCATCGCCGGCGCTACGCTGCTGGTCGACTTCCATTCTGGCAGCCATCCGCGACCCGACGAACCGTTTCGAAGCGAGCTGGCCGTCACGGCCGTCGCGTCCGTGGCGAATGCAGTCTATGAAATGGGGCAACAAATCGGGCTGGTTACGAACGGCCGCGACGCGGCCGATCGTATCCGAACGCAGGGTTGGGATTATGATCCGGTGACCCGCAAACAGGCCAGAAATCAGGCCGGAATGCTCGAAGCCAGCGAACGCCTGAGGCCGCTCGTGGTTCCGACGCGACGCGGCGCGGAACAGCTCCGTCGGATCCTCGAGACGCTGGCGCGCGTCGAGTTGACGGACGGATTGCGGCTGCCGGAATTGGTGGCCGAGGCAGCCGGTCGGATGCCTCGAGATGCCACGGTCATTGTTGTATTGCGCCAAGTGTCCGAACAGACTGTGATCACGTTACACGACCTGAAACAAAGGGGATTCGCCGTTTCTGCTATTCTAAACGTCCACGATGAATATGATTTTGCGGAAGCGTCGGGACCCCTCGAAGCGATTGGGATCGATACTCATCATCTCAAGGACGAACAGTATATCGCTGGAATCTGCCGGCGGTACATGTTGGGAAGATAGGGAACTGATGGTCGCGGTAAGAACAAAGAAGAAGACGTTGGCCGATATGATGGTCATTGCCATCAGTCCGACACTGATCATGTTGTTGGTCGGCAGCTTCGTGTTCTTCCTGTTAACGGTCTGCTATGAGGGGCAGTATACGGGGCGGTTACGGTATATTTTTGCATTGTTCATTTTCGCCGCCGTTCTCATCGGCCGCATATCGATCGAAGAGGGAACGGAACATGCAACGCTGTTCGCCATCCCTTTGGCAATAGCCACTGCGCTGGCCCTCGGAAAATTCGTGCGATTCGATGGAGCGTCGGCCGGGTCCGCTACACTGATCAACTGGTCGGTGATGGCGTTAATCTGGTGGTTGGCGCACAAATTGACATGGGATTGTACAGTGATCGACGATCAGCAGGATGCGTCCGGTGAAGGAATTCTGCAGCATATGGGGCTGGAGGCCGAGTCGGACGACGAAGCGTCCTCGAGTGGCAGTGCGACAGAGGAAATGAGTGGAACGGAGTCGCCCCAGGAAGGAAAGATGCAGAATGCCGGCGGGTGGTGGCAACGGCTCGTCGACAAACGGCGTCAGGCTCACACGCCGGGAGTCTGGGTGATCCTGTTCTCGATCTGTGCCTTGCCCGTATTCGGTATCGGACAGTGGTGGATTCCGAGTGACAATGACGTCGCCCGGCGATTCGCCTTCAACATGTTATGTCTGTTTGTTGCCAGCGCACTTGGCCTGCTGTTGACCACGAGCTTTCTTGGCCTGCGCCGTTACCTGCGCCAGAGAAACCTGGAAATGCCCCTCGATATGGCGGGTGTCTGGTTGGCCGCCGGCGTCTGCCTGATCGTCGTCACACTGGGTGCCTGCGTGCTGCTGCCGCGTCCGGGCGCGGCCCTGAGTATCTCGCAGTTGCCATTCCACTTCGGATCGCCGGACCATGACAAAACTCAGAAATTCGCCTTCGGAAACGATGGTCCGCAAAAACAAGACGCCGGCCGGACCCGATCTGACCTGAAACAGGGACAAGGCAAACCATCATCGCAGAATGGTTCGACGGGCAAATCATCGTCGAGTGGCTCGTCGAAAGGCAATTCGTCATCGGGCCGAAAGGGAGAAAAATCGGCCAGTTCCGGTCGCTCTCAGCAGAAAGGCGAGACGAGCTCTCAGACAGGGAAGAGCTCGTCAGATCGAAATGCGAACAAGGGCAGACAATCGTCAAACGCTCAATCCCAGTCACCATCGGGATCAAATTCTGGGAAGTCCAAGGGCGACCAGGAGAGTAGCTCGTCGAAGAACGGTTCCTCTCGTACGTCCTCATCGTCCGGCACCAAGGGCTCTGATCAAGGCGGGAAGTCCAAGGGATCGCAATCGAAGAATGGGGCCCAGCGCAACAGCCGGACCGGCAGTCCCGACCAACAGGCCCAACCAAGTCGAACAGGTACCGGAAAGTCGGAAGAGAATAGGAAGTCGCCCACCCGGGAAGATGAGCATCCGGAGAAACGGGCATCCGACGGAAGCAGCAGGCAGCAGGATACCAAGGGTGATCAATCGGACCAGGATTCGGATCCGAAGACTGACCCGAACACTAAGAATGACTCGAAAGCGGACGGATCAAGCCGGACGAGTGAAAACCGGGGGTCGGGCAAACAGCCGGTGTCGAAGGGAGCTGCAAGTAAGAACAACTCCAACGGTCCAAAGTTCAGTCAAAGTCAATCGAAGGGGAAACGGACGCAGTCGGCTGAGAAGCCAAGTTCGTCTCGCGAATCCACCGGAGCTTCCGGAAGTAGCAACTTCAGTCCCACCGGTATCCTGCAGTCGATCGGAACCGGATTCGCGTACCTTGTGAAACTGACGTTCTTTCTTTGCCTGGTCGGTTTCGTGGGCTTTCTTCTTTGGAAATACCGCAATCAGGTGCGGGAGGCCCTGGCCCAATTGGTGGCCGATCTCAGACGATTTCTCGATCAGTTATTTGGTCGGCGAGAGACCGAGGCGGAATCGAGTGCCGAGGATGGCCTGGCTGAATCCGGGCCGACGGTTCGACCCTTCTCGAGCTACCACGACCCTTTCTTGAGTGGTGCGGCCAAACGCTCGGGGCGAGAGAAACTGGTTCGGTACACGTTTGAGGCCATGGAGGCCTGGGCACGCGAACGCCACAAAGGTCGTACTGAGGAACAGACGCCATTGGAGTTCGCCCAGGAGCTGGGGCGGGAGTATCCCACCATGGGGCCGGATGTTCAATCGCTGGCCGATCTCTATTCCCGCGTCGCGTACGGCCGGCAGAAGATCCGCGAGAGTTGCGAGGATGACTTGCGTCACCTTTGGCATTGTCTGAGTACCGCCGACCCACCTCAGAGGGTAAAGGGGTGAGGAGTCAATTGCCGGAACGGCCCGTAGGGTGCTTCGCACAATTCACTCCTGACCCCTTTACGATCATTGGCGCCCGGTTTTCCCTGGTGTCCCACAACG
>CAYNDU010000574.1:0-3886 GCA_964395615.1 uncultured Pirellulaceae bacterium
GTTTTGCAGCGCCCACCACGGGCAAGCTGCCCGTGGCAACGAGAGGCACACGCGTTGCGCTGCGTGCCTTTCTCGTCCATGTCCATCAACACGGCCGCCCAGGCGTCTGCGACATGGTCAGGCCGCTCGCGGGTCGGCGGTCAAGCAGTGGCCGGAGGTTGGGAATGTCACGCGGTAACTATTCCACTCGGCACATGTCTTTGCGCGGCGTTTGCTGCAGGTCTGCCTCGAGCGATCGAAAGCAGTCGAGAATCGCCTGGTAATCGGGATCCGTCGGCGACGAAAAAACGGCCTGACCACAAGCTTGAATGCCTCCGGCCGTGCGGCTGAGCGGAGCCAGCAGGAACGAGTTTCGCTCGGGATGGGTAATTCTCACAAACGGCTGGCGGGGAATACCTTCGTCGTGGCAGCTGGAGCAGCGTCGAGCAGAGACGTCCTTCAACACGCGATCCAGATCCGCAGGCATCAGTTGCCGACATCCGGGCACGTCATAGTGATTCGACTCGGACGTGCCGTAATAGGGCACGTCCAAATCAATCCAGGCGAACACGGCCTGTTGTTCAGCAGCTGAAAGACGGACGCGCTGAGTGCCTCTGGCATCAGGATGTCCGTCAAGAATCAGGTCGGCCAAGAGGCTGGCCGGCGAGCCCCAATATTTGGGCTCGACTTTCAGGATATTGGCTTCCTGGCCGTTGAAGGTCGGGATCCATTTGGTGTAAGGGTTCTCACCCGGTTTGCCCTGTCGGGCCAGGTATTCGTAGGAAACATTGAAGAAGTCCGTCTTGTCGCCGGTCAAATCGACATTACCGTCCATCTGCTTCGCGTTGTGGCAGTCGACACAATGTACATCGAGTACGGGCTGCACAACGGCTGGATAACTGAATCCCGTCACGCCCCAAATGGGCGGCTCCAGCGATTCGGCCGGACGGCGCGCGGCCAGCGGTCGACCGGCCACTCGGGGTGATACCTGATTGCGATCGGAATGGCAGCCGACGCACGCCTGATGTTCGTTCGGCATCAGGTGTGTGAACGACCGCATGCGTTGGACCGCTCGCCCTTCGGCGTCGAGAGCCATGAAGTAGATCGGAACCCCGGCCGGTACCTGGAAATGGGCGGATCCGTCCGATTCAACGCGTGCGTAACCCCAGATTTTCTTGGGTGCATACGTTGCCCCACAACTGACCACCGGGAACTGGAACCCAAACGCCCGGTGCTTCACGTCGGCAAACTTGCTCTTCTCAATCTCTTGCACGACGGCAATTCGCACGATTTCTCCGCGTGCCACATGCGGTTCGAGACCGTCATAAACATCCTGCACCAAGACACTGGCCCAAGGCGAGTCGAGTCCTTTCAGGCGGGTCGGCCGAACAGGAGGCAATGGTCGGCTAAGAACGGGTCGTGCGGAGTAGAATCCGGTCCCATCTTCGTCCGATTCGAGCAAAGTCGCCTGTTTCGTGCCCGCATAGTCCCGGATGAGGATCGTGCCGTTGCGGGAGACGAGGAAGAACTCCTCATCAATCGGATGCG
The DNA here is from genome assembly GCA_964395615.1 of uncultured Pirellulaceae bacterium. Lineage (GTDB taxonomy): Bacteria > Planctomycetota > Planctomycetia > Pirellulales > Pirellulaceae > CAYNDU01. The sequence goes on from CAYNDU010000574.1 coordinate 1,528, forward strand.
GGCTCTCGTAGGGGCCCCGTACGTTGTTTCCGTTTCCCTGATCGATTCGGTCGAGATGGACTTCGGGAGTGAGGTTGGTGATCGCTCGTTGGGTATTAGCGCCTCGTGTCGGATCGATGATCCCAATCGCACCGCGGCACGGCCCGTTATGGGAGGTCAATACGCAAAGTACGGTATCGGTCCCGGGTATCTGGCGAGCTTCCATGAAGGTGGCCGGACTCAACACGCGGTTGCCGAAGTAGCCGGCCAATCCGGTTCCATCGGGATTGATTGACCAGAGACTCTGGATCGGAATCGCCGGTCGATCCACGTACTCCCAACGACTGTAGATAATGCGCCCGTTATCCAGTACCGCGGGAGTAAAGTCGTTCAGGTAATTCGCCGACAAGCGGCGGACATTGCTCCCATCGGCGTCACAGCGATAGAGGATCGGGGTCGACGAGGTCCAGCAGTAGGCGTAAGCCGGTTTCCGGTCCGAAAGAAATGCGATGCCGCCGTCGGGCAGCCAGCAGGCATTCAGGTTGTTCGATTTGTCATGAGTTATCTGTCTCAACTCGGTTCCATCCAGGGCAACTGCATACAACTGCAACGGGTCGGCCATCGTTGGCTTCCAGCTGAATAAAACGGTTTGTCCGTCATAGGAGAGCTCGGCGTCCAAGACCAATCCGTCATTCGCATCGACCAGGCACCGCAATTTCGGAGTGGGCGAATTCAGGTCAGCGACGTAGAGCCCCCCGCCCGGCGACTGGCCCTCGGTGTGATACGTATAGACATGTGTCGGGCGAATTGCGTGACGCTTGACGACGACCACTTGAGTGAACCCGATGCTGCCATCGGCAACCTGCGAACGCAGCGCGGGATCTTCGGCGATGGTGGGCACGGCAGGGCGATCCTCTTGCGTTCCGGCCTTCCTTTTCGGCAGGCCGGTGAACGCGTTGAAATATTGTGCGGATTGAGGCGTTGCGAACACCTGAATCTCAGATGCGCCGGGGTTTGAGCCACCGTATGAGCTTGTAAATCGGAGAGTCAACGAATGGGCCGTGCAACTTTTCGGCAAGTTGATCGGCTGCGGCCCGTGGCCTGCACGGAGTTTCCCGCTGGCGATCGGTTGCCGAGAATCTTCGACAAAGACCTGGTAGTCCTTCCAATTCTCTTCCCACTGCCACGCGGTTCGCCCGAAATAGACGAGTTGAGCGACGGCGACCGGTTGGTCCCATTGGAATGTGAGCGAGACGCCATGATCGTGTCGGTTGCCACGTGCGCACCAGGCCTTTCCAACATCCTTGTGGCTTTCCGGTCCGGGGATCTCGCCATCAGCCACGAATTGAGGCTTGTAATTTGGGCTATAGGTGGAGCTTGCTTGAATTGTGGCAGTTGTCGCCAGGTTGACGGGGCCCGGTGGTCTGGCCGACACGGTCAAGCCGGGAGCCATCGACAACCAGAGGCCGATCACGGCGCAGGCAGCGCTTCGACAAACGACCGCTCCACGTCCACGAAACTCAAGTCGATCCAGCATGCGATTCTCCCTGCACTCACTTGGTCCGTCTTTCACCCATCCAATGCCAGGAACATGTCACTCGAGTGTTGGGAAGGCAACCTTGCCCTGCAGTTGCCGTTCTCCCGTGTCACGTTCATACACGCCATAGAACATCGACGTGCAGTCGAGCCAGAGAGTGATGCGATGCATTTCTTCCGGATCGAGTTTTACGTCATAGTGACCGGCCTTCAGTAACTGGTAGAGTCCCGACGCTCGAGCTCCAAACCGACCGGGCATCGTACGATATTTCTCGCCATAATCGTGAAAACCGAATCGACGAACCAACTGATCATAAGACGCGAACCAGCGCCCCGCCAACGGTTCCCGCGTCAGGTTCAGGGGCGCCTTTTTTCCGGGCGCGTGACAGGAAACACAATGCTTGTCCAATACCGGCTGGACGATACGCGGATAACTGAACGGGTTGGCCCCGCTGATTTCGGGGCGGATATCCGATGGCACTCGCTGCAATGCGAGTGGTGACGATGTTCGGTTGAGACCGACCGAGCGCCGCGGGGCGTGGCAGCCGGCACAAACGAGGTGATCGCCAGGGCGGACCTGGGTGGCGGAACGCATCGACTGAACAGCCAGGCCATCCTTATCAAGTACCTGAAAGAACAACTCCACGTCGGCTGGAGCCGTGAAGAAGACGCTCCCATCTTCTTCCACGGGAACGGTCCCCAAAACGTGCCGGACCGGCACGACAGAATCTCCGGCGGATGCGACGCGAAGGGCTGTTTCATGTGGCCGGTGTGCCTGATGTACCGCCATACGCCTCACCTGTTGCAGCCACAGTGGTGTGATCTCCCGCTGCATCGAACCTGC
>CAYNDU010000575.1:0-3877 GCA_964395615.1 uncultured Pirellulaceae bacterium
GGTTTCTCGCTTCCGGAAATGATCCCAATCCTTCGGAAGCAGCCCACAGTCTGGCCCGGATCTGCAGCTACGATCACTCCAATCCCTATCTGCTCCGGGACTTTGAAGTTGGTGTCGAGATGATGCTCCGCCGCCGACCGGCCTTTCTTCATTTTGACAACTACTTCGACAACGAGACACTCTACCCGCAGCATCAGGCGTTTGGACCTTGGAGCCTTGAGAATTTTCGGCGATATCTGGCTGAGCAGTTGTCGCCGGCCGATCGAAGGCATTTGGGCATCGAAGCGCCCGGCACGTTTGACCTGAAGCAATACATCCAGGAAAAGCCGTTTCGATCGAAAGGGCATCGATGGCACTTCTCCAACAAGTTGTGGCAGGACGATCCCATTTGGAATGCGTTCATCTGTTCGAAACGAGACGACGCGGAGCACCTGTTCAGGCGGCTCTACGCTTTTTGCAAGAAGACGAGTCTGGCCAACGATTCTGAAGTTGTCGTGATCGGCAATACCAACCCTCTGTTTCCAGGTCGTTCGCTCATTACGGGTGCAATCGATATCGCCCATTTCGAACATCATGCCGCTCGACAATTTGGACCGATCGTGGTTCCGACCGGTTTGCCACCAAGAGGCAGATTGGGCGGGGTGACACGCTTGGGCGCGGCAATCAGCCGAGCGGGATATTGTTGGCCCTCAGTCTACGTTCCCGAGGAGCTGAGCGGCGAGCGTCACGAAAACCTGCATCGTGTGCTGGCGATGGATGGTTTGGCCAACCGAGGAGTGCTCGATTACAACCACCAATATCGCGACGGGTACTCGCCAGGGTCCGATCAGAGTGCCGCGTGGGTCGACTGCTTTGTCCGATCCTTTTCCCACTATTACGGTAAGCGTCGCCCCATGGCCGATGTGGCCGTGGTCTTTCCCGGTCAAACGGTGTTGGCCAGCGTATCCGTTTTCACAATGGACCCCGATAAATGCCTCTACGATTACCTGGGATGGGCCCAGGCGTTGACGGAATTACACGTTCAGTGGGATGTGATCCCCGACGACCGACTGCCGTTCGAAAAGCTTGACCCGTTTCGAGTCCTGATTTTGCCGAGCACGCTCTGCTTGTCCGACACGCAATTGGAAGCCCTCGCCGGCTACATGAGAGACGGAGGACAGGTCATTATTTCCGGTGAGGCCGGCACTCGTTACGGGCCGGACCGGTTCCTCTGGTCGCGCCCGGACGAGTCGAGATTGGTCGCGAGGATGGAAGATCATGCCGACGCGGACAAGGTCGATCGATTGGACGCGGCCGGTACGAACGAGCCCGCTCATGCTGCACGTTGGACCCGAACGGACAGTTTGGGAAGGAAGTTCTATACGGATGATGCCGCCGGTGGGCGCCGCGCGGGACGCGGAGAAATGGCCTCGCTGTTGTCGTCGGTGCTGCCCCGAAAGACTCGCCGTGTCACGACGAACGCGCCGGGTACGGTTGGCGTGTTTGCTTACTTCGAATCCGATTCGATGATGGCTGTCGACGTGGTGAATTACCAGCTGGTTCTCGACACCGACTCGCTGACGCCCGCTCACGGTGTCCGCCTCGTCATTCAGCCGCCGACCGGTCATTCCTGGGCGAGCGACGACGTGCGATTAATCGACCCGGACCATCGGACGGCCGCCGAGCCCGAGAAGCCTCGACCCCCAACGCCTTGGAATTACCCAGCGGCAGTGATACGCGGCCGGTTGCAACCGGACGGTTCGCTCGCAGTCGACCTGCCCGACTTCCGAGTCTATTGCCGGCTGTCGCTGCAATTCCAACGGACGGCGCACCGTTGATGCCGAGGAACCCGGTTTCGCACCATCGCTCAAATTGACAGCTCCTGTTCCTCTCGGATCATTTCTGTCCGGGTTCGGCAGTTTTGTTCGGGTCGGCCGGCATCTGCATTACCTTGGACGGATCGGTCGTGTCGACGAAGCCCTCTTGTTCTCGGGGATCTGGTTTATCTTCTTCTCCGGAACAACCAACCAAAACGGGACAAGCGAGCAGTAACAAGAGTGCGAATGCCTTGCGCATGTTTGGGTAAATCCTGTAACAGTAAGAACAACGATAGCAAAGAGGGTGAGGAACAAGACACGGCCTTTCGCGGGGGTGCGGCGAAATTGCCGATTTCGCCGCACCGAGAAAGGCCGTGATCGCCTTTGGAACGATCATCAACTCCTAGGGAATCGCCGGATAATCTCCCGGTTCACTGGAAACGTGATGATCGTTGATGGCGTTGAGCATCACCCAAATCGGAAAGTGGACATTCAAGTTGATTGAGTCCACGCCGCCGTCGGCCCGACCCACTTGAATGATCTGCGGATGCGAGCTGCCGGCACCAGGCCATTCCGCATTGGGGCCCCAGGCGGCCAGATAAGTCGGAGTGAAACTGTGGGGGCCTGCGCGAAACCACACCGGCGTTTTTACTCCTGAGTCATCGACTTCGGAGTACAAGCCCGCCGAACAGGTCCCATGAACGCCCGTGGCGACAAAAGCGGAACGAAACACGCCTTCACCGGTTGCCAGTCGGCGCTTGCCCGTATCGGATGTCCAAATGTGACCCCATTTGTAACCCGTCGCGTTCGTCTCGGCGACTACAATCGAATTGGATGTCCCGTCCTTGATATCGGCAAACGAGTGCGTCCGAGTCACGGTAAACAGTCCACTATAATCCCCGTAGGGATCGGGTACACGGTATCGATATCCGGGAGGCCGCGACGCCCACCATCCGGCCGTCAATACCGCGTTGGGCCACCAGTGATAGCCTTCGCTCCCCGAGTAGTTCGTGACGGCGATTCCATGCGTTCGGTCCGTGGTCAGAAAGTCGCCGTCCGAAGGACAACGAAGGAAGGGGACCGTCTTGCCGACGGCTGCCTGTCCCCAGATGCGGCGCCTCATGTCGATGCTGTCGTACAGGTTGTTTTGCTCCATGAACGGCAGAATCATCACCAGCCACGTATGATGATAGGCCTTTTGTAGCCGGATCCCCGGATAGGGCATGCCCCATATGGCCGCTGGCGGAAACCGCTTGTGCGTGTCGTGGTAGTTCTGCAACGCCAACGATACCTGTTTGATCCGGTTGCTGCACTGCATGCGCCGAGCGGCTTCGCGCGCCGCTTGAACGGCGGGTAGCAGCAACGCAACCAGAATGCCAATGATGGCAATCACAACCAACAGCTCCACCAAAGTGAAGCCCTTATTTCGGGCACTTGAATTCATGTTCGCACACCTCCGACTCGCAGGATCTAGAAAAAGACGATAAATGAAAAGACCGAACCTACCCCCATCAACGCACTGACTACGGCCAGTGAATGGCTCGCACGGTGCCCGCTCGTCTGAGAAAACCGCTCGACGAGTCTCATAGTTCCGACTCAACCTCAGCCCGACAAGAAACGCGTAGTCAAAGTAGCAACTTAACGGGGCTCTGTCAAACATCGCGGGTCTATTAGTGGGCCAATTGTCATCGTTAACGTTTTCCCGAGCATTGAAGTGGGAGCCCGACCGCGGAATTCGAGCGCCTTTACTCCTTTGACAAGGGGCAGTTAGGTACGGCAGACGCTGCGGCCCCCCCCTCTTGGCACCGAATCTGGGCACCGAATCTGGCCGTGCGGGCGGCACGCAGGCTCCATGCGGAAGATGACCGCCGTCCGAGAGTTCGGCGGTACGGGGCCGCCCGCACTGGTGCTCGCATTCGAAGTGAATTCCAACGATGATCGAGATTAGGGAGTGCGGAGTTCGGAATATGCCGCAGAGGCAACGCGCACGAGGATCTCACAGATGATCGTCCGTGCCTGGGAAAGAAAGTTAGGTGGCAAGGTTGGAAAAACGCCGGAATCGGATGGGCGATGATCTGGCG
>CAYNDU010000576.1:0-3869 GCA_964395615.1 uncultured Pirellulaceae bacterium
TGTCGCGCACGCGCTACGACGCCGGGCGGCAGTGGTGAGAGGCGGCCGCCGCTATGGGGATTGGGACGCTCGACGGCTACCGTCGACTCCACACCGACCCCCTCGAGCCGCTCTCCGTCAACGGTGACATCCGCGACCGCGAGGTAAATGACGGAGTGGTCCGGAAGAAACTGTAGACCGCCGGCCACAACGGCCCCGGCCGTCCGCGTTCCGACGATCGGCCCAATGCCCATCTTTCGAAAGCCCCACGCAAAGGCCTCTTTACCACTCCGTACACGCTCATTAATCAGAAGGGCGGCGGGCTTGCGCCACTGCCGATCAAAGACTCGCGTTGAGCCGTCTCGAAGCGTCATGGACAGCGTCGGTATGCGCCGGTCGAACATTGTCAGATATGACGGAGAGGCGCCGCCCCACCCGTCGCGCAGGTCCAACAGGAGCGCGTCGGCTTGTTTCAGTTTCCCACCGGACAGCAGGTCTTCGAGCAGTTCCTGATATTGTTTGCCGGAATACGACCAAATGTGGACGTACGCCACCTTGCGACCGTTTCGCTCGATGATCCGAGCGCTTCGGGTCATCGCCTCTTCGAACATCGTGGAAGCTGTGAGAAACTGAGGGGTTACGCTGATCGACGTGGCCGGCCCGTCAGGTTGGCGCCGAATCAGCAGCCGGACATTCTCCTTCTCTCGATTGGCAAATGACTGGATCGGATGGAAGGGCACGTCGTTCACCGAGATGATCTCATCGCCGACTCGAAGGCCGGCCTTAGCTGCGGCGAAGCCGTCATAAACGGATTCGACAAACGTCCGCTTCTCGACCTCCGATGTAGCGATTCCGATGCCCACGTAACCGATGGTTTGATGCGGCAATCCGGCGCGCACGGCATCAAGTTCTTCAGCGTAGCTGCCGCCCGATTCAAAAACGCCGAGAATCTGGTAGTAATCCGGGGCAAGTGGCGTGTAATAGCGCGTGTGGGATGTGCCGAGCGTTGCCAGCATGCGATTGACGATGTCGGAGAATTCCTCGCGGTCGTTTGTCTCCAGTACTTGCGAGCGAAAGCGCCGTGAGATTTGCCGCCAGTCGACGCCGCGCAGCTTCGGATCAAAGAACCGGTTCTCGATGATCTCGACCACCTGGTCGAACAGGTCTTCGCGGGATGACGGCGCCGGCGAGCGAGGTTCCTGGCCGATTGCGATCGAGGCCAAGGCCAGCCATGCGAGGGTGTATCGAACCGCCAATGAAGGGACTCGCATCTTCTCATCGTCCTTATTCAGTTATTCGATGACGTTGAGCAAATAGGCCAGCAGGTCGGCCATTTCCGATTTCGACACCTTGTCCTCCAGCCCCTCCGGCATGATCGACAAGTCGGAACTGTATAACTCGTCAATGTCACTGCGCAAGATAATGTCCCGTTCTCCCTGGGCCCGCGTCAACGTGATGCTGGTGGACGTCTCCGAGGTGATGATTCCAGTCGCCATGCGACCCTGCACCGTGACCGCCGAGTAGTTCAAATAGGACGGGTTCACTTCCCGATTGGGGTCAAGGATCTGGATCAACACACCTTCTGGACCGCGGCTCTTGACGGTTTGCAGTGGCAAACCAAGGTTGTATCCGACCCCTTCCAATTGGTGGCATTGCGAGCATTCTCGTTTAAAAACCTTCTTGCCGCGAGCCGGCTCACCCGATTGGTTCAGAATATCCCGATAGGCTTCTACCACCTCTTCACGTCGAGCGAGTTGTTTGCCGTTGAATAACTCGGACGCCTCGTTTCGGATCTTGATAACCGGGTGTTTCAACAGGAACTGAATTCGATTCGGGGCGAGTTGCGACGAGGCGATCGTGCCGTCGCTCACTGCCGCCAGCAGGAGACGCAAGCGTCCCGGGCGGGCGAACAGGGCCTCGGACGCTTCGGCACGCACGTGGGGGCTGAATCCTTGCCAGTGCGCGATCAGAAGGTCGGCCACTTGATCCTCTGGGAAGCGGGCCAGGGTCCGGACGGCCGCCATTTGAACCGCTTGGGGCTGGCGGCCATCGAGCAGATCGGTCAGCACATCGCGCGCTTCGGGAAAACGGGCCAATGCCAGCGACTGGGCAGCTTGAACTCGCACGGCCTCCTTTTGTTTTGGATCGGCGGCCTTCTTCTTTGAGGTTGCGATCATGGTGCCGAGCACCGTGGCGAATGTCGAGTTATCGCCCGATGCCAATTCCGCGGACAACGGGCTGCCACTCTTGGCCAGTCCTCGGCTCAGGCCGCGAGTGATGGCTTTGACGGCCGAGGCGTCCGTTTGTTTTGACTCAATGACTTGTAGCGCGAGCGCGATTTGGTCCTGCTGCTTCTGTAAACCTGCCTGCTCGGCCAACGGTTCCAGCAATTCGGCGCCGACCGCGCGACGAGTCCCGTTGGACTCCCGAGTAAGAATCTCCAGCAAATCGCCTGTTCGGCCGAGGCAACTGCTGAGCACTGCGAAACGGACCCAACGGTTCTGACCGTCGCGAAGGGCCAGTTCGGCCAGGGCGGCCGTGGCCTGCGGATGGGGAATGTTGCCGAGCGTAAATGCCAACTGGTACCGGACCCGCACGTCTTCGTCGGCCGTCATGGCATACAACTTCTGCCGGATGTCGGGCGATTCGGCAAGGACGTGCTCGGACAGTCTCACCGCCTGTTCGCGGACTCGAGGATGATCATCGGCGAGTCGTCGTGTTACCACGTCCGGGGTAAGGCGGTGTAGCCCCGACAGAGCGTACAACGCGTGCATGCGCCCGAGCGGCGACGGACACGAATCGGCGAACTCCTCGAGCGCCGTCCGGATCGAAGCGTCCTGACGCTCGTAGATCAGGCGAGCGGCCGATCGCCGGGCCCAGACATCCGGATCGGCCAACAGCGGGATCAACGCGTCACTCGCAAGGCTTCCCAGCCGTCGTCGCTTGGGTCGCTGAAATGCATCGGGAACCACGCGATAGATGCGGCCTCGGTCGTTGCCGGAATTCAAGTCAACGTACTTTCGGACCGACGGTGGAACAGCCTGAGGGTGTTCGTAGATTTCTCGGTACATATCGACGACATAGAGGGCACCGTCGGGGCCGTTATGCAATTGCACCGGTTTGCACCAGACTTCATCGGACGTAAGGAACTCACGCTTTGCCTCGACTCGACGAGCCGAAACAGCTACACCGTCCGGCTCGAGACGCATGCGGTGTACCAGGTTATTGGCACCCTCGCAGACAAACGCATTGCCATCGATTTCGGCCGATCCGCCGGATCCTTGATAGACCATGACACCGGAGGCGGACGTGAAGTAACCATCCGGCGTGCCTCCGCCTTCAACCGGTCCGGAAAAGACGCCACGAATCCTCATCTCCGTGCGAATGACGCGCCAAGGTTCCGACGGGCTCGTCCGAAAAACGGAGTTGCCGTCCTTCCAGATCGGAATGCGGCTGCTCGGTGCCGCCAGGTAGGGATTGCGGCTCAGGTAGCGGTCTTCATACATGACCATTTCGATCGGTGCACTGTTGGAGGATTCGAATTTTCTGCCCCAGGCATCGAACGTCATGCCGTATTGCGATCCACCGCTCTCACTTCGCATCTGTCCGCTCCGCGGCTCAAAACTCATGTCGCGACCGCGGATCTGTCTCGGCCGTTCCGGAGTGTCCGGATGGAGGCGGTTCCAACGCGTCGCATCGAGCAACCCCCCTCCTCCGCTCGGCATCATCTCAATTCGGTTGTCCAGATTCCATCGCAGGCTATTGGCGCACTGATTCGGATTGGATGTATCGAAACCGGTGAAGACGACTTCACGAAGATCGGCTCGCCCATCTCCCCTTTTCTTCTTGCCATAAAAAAAAACGTGGCGGGGGGTGGATGAAAGAACGCC
>CAYNDU010000577.1:0-3859 GCA_964395615.1 uncultured Pirellulaceae bacterium
ACCGTAATTTGCAACTGGGCGGTAACCGTGTGCCCGAACGGGTCTGCCGTTTCGAGCAGGGCCCGATAGACGCCGACCGAAAGTTGAAACGTCAATGTGTCTGTTCCACTGGTGTTTGTCGCGAACGGCCGTTGCGCAACTTGCTCGCCCAGTGGCCAGCTCTTCGGATCCGGGCTGACCGGCGGAGCATCGCCGGCGGTCGGCTGCATGTCATGGGGCCCATAATATCGACGGGCGCCCGGACCCAGATCGGCCCGTGGAACGCGGGCCGGTTGCTTGAGACGGTACAGAGTCACTTTACCTTTCGCCGGCAGGGGTTGCTGATTCAGAGAGTTCGTGCCGATCGTAATGGCAACCGGCCTGTTCAGCGTCTGCCAGGCGCCGGCCGAGAGTGCGGCTCTCATCGACGTGTAACCAACGTGAATGATACGCTGGTCCCAGCGCGTTTCGCCGGAGCTATCGGTCACGTCGGCCTTGATGGAATAGCGGAAAACGGGTTCGTTCTTTTCGATCGCCGAGGGATCGGGCCTGGCGACGAATGTGACTCGGAACGTGCCGTCCTGGGCCGTTTGAACGATCCCGTGGGCGATTTCCTGAGATGCCTGTCGGGGTGGGCGGAACCAATAACACCAGATGGGATATTGCACTTCCCGTACCACGCGATAGCTGACTTTCGCCGCGCCGATTGGAGCCCCCGTGTAACTGGTCGCTCGGCCCGTGACACTTACCGTGTCGTTCAAACGGGCCGGCTGATCGGGATGCTCCAGCTTTACCTGAAACTTGGGCCGCTTGTATTCCTCGACACTCACGGCAGCCTGAGAACCCGGTCGCCGCGTGTCGACGAGCATCATCCGCCCCGTCAGTCCTCCAGCCGGCGCGACGAAACTGCCGCTAAACGAACCATAGTCGTTCGTCCGAAACTTCTGTTCGGCCACTTGCTGGCCATTGGGGTCCCGCAGCACGAGATTCACGGGCGCACCCGGCAACACGTGGTAGTCGTCCTTAGCCGCGTTGACGAGAAATGAGATCCCCTTGAAACGAATGGTCTGCCCCGGCCGGTAGAGGGCCCGATCCGTGAACAAGACGGTGCGCTCCAGCGGTTTGTAACGGCGTGGCGAATAATAGGCCTGTCGTCGAGCTGTTGCGAGACGCTGGTCGCCTACTCGAGCTCGCACCACGTAGGACGATCCGACCGTGCTCGAGACCACGAACTGGCCGTTGCGGTCGCTGCGAACCGGACGGGTCGGTACCCATTTCCGCTGGCGGTTGTTAAAGAACCACCCATCTACCTGAGCGCCGGCAATGGGTGCACCCGAGTCAGCATCCAGCACGAACCCGTTTACTGCCCATTGCGCCTGGCCCGTACGCAAAACGATGGCCAAGGTACTGACCCAGAACTCGCCCATGAATACCTGGTTGTCCTGGTCAGTGAACCGGCCATCCGGACTTGCAATCAAGAAATAGAAGCCTGGTCTCATGTCGCGCGATACGTCCAACCTCTCGGTCCGTAACTGAAAGTCGTCGGTCGGTTCCAGGTCACTCGACCAGGAGTATTGGGGGGCCTGTTTCAGAACTGCGTTGCGCAAGCTGGCCGGTACTCCCTGGCCCGGACTGTAATCTCGCCGCGCCAGCAGCGATTCCCACTCGTACCGGATGACTCGAAAGTGGACCTTCGTAAGATTTCGGTATTGCACAGTGATCGCCGGCCAGGGCTGGTTCCAGACCCGCTCGATCGAAACGTTCATTTGCCTTGCTTCGATCTGTTGGATCAGATTGAAACAGGAAGCACCGCCCGAACTATCGGGAAATGCCTTCCAGCCCCGCCGAGCCAGCTCATGGGCCCTGACAAGGTCCCCTAACTGGCGGACTTCGCCGGCCCAATAAAAAATGGCCAGTGACGAGAGCGGGTGTCTCGCGTATCGCTCGGAAAATCGTTCCAGTGCCGCCCGGTAGCGGGCCGATTTCTCCTCGCCAAATGAATGATCGAAACCGAATTTCAGCCGTCCCAGGTCCGCATCGGCGAACGCAGAAGGATCCTTGTCGCCCTTGTGAAATCGCAGGAGTTCCTGCCATAGAAGGACCGCTCTTAACGTCGGAGCGCTTTGGTCCGTGGCCTCGATCTTCCAGTTCATGAAGTCACGTGCGGAAGCGAATACCGGGCTGTCCGCGGTCAGGACCCAAGCGTCCTGGGCCACTGATCCCGCCTGTTCGCCGGCCGAGTAAAACGTTAGCGCCTCGTGGGCCAGAAAATCAAACATGGTCGGCCGGTAGACGTCTGGTGTCGTGCCCTTGGCCAGCAGTTCGGAAAAATCGGAAACCGGCGTCTTCTTAAGCCACTCGTCGGCGGAGAGGGCGATCGTGTAGTGTTTGTCGATCTCGGCCAGGATCCGCTTCAAATCCCATGACTGGATGTCCTTCCCGGGTGCCTGGGCCGTCGCCGTTCGTTGCATGAATCTCCAACGGTTTCGCTGGAAGTAGTGCCAGTACCAATTGGCCAAGACGGCTTCCATGACCGGCTTCATTTCTTTCGGTAATTTCTCGATCGCCGCCTGAAGGCGGACAATTTTCTCCTCCGGTTTGTTCCCCTGGATATTCCCTTCCAGACTGATGTTCAGAGTGACGGCTTTGGCCGCCTCGCCGTAACGCTCGTCTCGCAGTGCTGCCTCGATGATCGGCTTCAATTCGGTCATCGCCGTCTTCGGCAGCCCTTTGTTCATTGCCTCGGTAACTTTCTTCCACCGAGCGTCACGAGGACCCTCTGATAGGGAGATCATGGCCCCCAATGTCGAGGTGGCCAATGCGCCAAGGATCAGGAATTGCTTCATTTTGATCTCTCCCAGGTTGCGAGCGGTTGCATGGAGATAAGACGCGTTGGCTCGGCCATAAGTTCCCTCTCCGCGGAGCGACCGGCAGACGCCTTCGTGCTATTCTCAGCAAACGGCGAGGATCGGCAAGCCCGAAGCGTTGAGGTCTCGACCGTCTCGTCCTGACGGCCGGGGAACAGGAGCGCGGGAGCCATCCGCTCGGCCACCCTGTTTTTTCCGTACCCCCAGTGGTAGAAAACGGGTTGGCACCGGGCTTCGCAAACGGCGAGGGGCCAACGGAGTTTCGCGCACTCACATAAGGTAGGCCTTGGTATGCGATTGGCGGGCTGGAAAATCGTCAGCCTATTCTGTCTCTTTCTTGTGGCTCGACTGCCGGCTGACGAGCCGGCATGGTGGCACGACTATTACACCGTTCTTTCGCATCCGAATGAGAAGCAAGGTCGGCTGTGGGAGATGGGTGTGATGGCCGAGCGGAGCAGCTGGGCCACCGGATGGTATGGGCCCTGGTGGATACAACATCAGTTGGAGCGACGCAGCAAGCACGATGTTCTGAAATGGGTTGAAAACTACCGCCGACAAGGGGTGAAAAACGTCTTTTACTACGATGCAGGTGAGTTTGGGGAATTCGTCGGTCTGGTTGAACAGCGAAACCTGACGTTCAACCAGTGGGACCTGCGCTTTCACAAGGGCGAACCGGGCAAGTTACTTTGGTTTGGAAAGAACGGATTCTATTCAGACGAGTCACCGTTGGACCTCAAGAACTACCGCGACTTTGGCCTGCCGCGTTGGACGCTGCCCGACGGCAGGCCGGTTCAAAGTGTCTATGAGTTGGCTCGCGTCTCATTCGACGGGAAACGCGACGCCTGGGATCACAGCCGAATGACAGTGCCGGCCGACGTCGCCGAACGGCTGGGGCTGAACCGGTTTCTCGCTTCCGGAAATGATCCCAATCCTTCGGAAGCAGCCCACAGTCTGGGGGCGCGCGGCGCGGCGACCACTCTCCCGCACCTCTCGCCGCTGTCGGTCTTGTCGAA
>CAYNDU010000578.1:0-3847 GCA_964395615.1 uncultured Pirellulaceae bacterium
GGACAATCTGGGAAGAGCATCCGGCAACTACGGCCGCATAAGCTGAATTAGTCCCGCCCGAGAAAACGGCGCCGAGCATACGGGGGGGCATCGTATCCATGCGTGTTCGACCGCCGCCTGCTTTACCCGCCCGGTTTCCGAATCACGCATCGACTTCGGCAAACCGATCTTGGAGCGATTGAACATTCATATCTTCTTCACGCAGGGCCTCCATGGCCAGGATCGCCGCTTCGGCTGCTTGAATGGTCGTAATGCAGGGCACTCCATTTTGAACGGCCGCCGCTCGGATACGGCCTTCGTCCGTTCGAGCGCCTTTACCGCTCGGCGTGTTCATGACGAGGGCGACTTTACCGTCGATCATGAAGTCGATCAAGTTTGGCGGACCTTCGGCGATTTTCTTTACGCGTTCGACGGCAATCCCCGCTTCCCGCAACCGGTGGGCGGTACCATCGGTTGCCATCAATTCGTGTCCCAGATGGATCAGGCGTTGAGCCAGACCGACGATTTGGTCCTTATGACGAGCGGAAACGCTGAGGAAGATCTTTCCTTGTTCAGGGAGCACGACGCCGGCCGCCAATTGCCCCTTGGCGAAGGCGATTGAAAACCGCTCGCTCACCCCCATCACCTCGCCCGTGCTGCGCATTTCCGGTCCGAGGACGATATCGACGCCGGCGAATTTCCGAAATGGAAACACACTTTCTTTGACCGACACGTGAGCCGGAATCGGTTCACGATCAACACCAAGTTCGGGCAAGCTCAACCCGGTCATCACTTTGGCAGCGATGGCGGCAACCGGTACGCCGGTGGCTTTGGCGACAAACGGCACGGTCCGGCTGGCCCGCGGATTGACTTCCAGCACGTAGACATTCAACCGACCATCCTCTTTTTTGACTGCGTACTGGACGTTCATCAGGCCGATGACTTTCAACCGCAGAGCCAATGCCACGGTCGCCTCGCGGATTTCACTGACCACCGGTCCCGGAAGGCTATACGGTGGAATCGCGCATGCCGAATCTCCGGAATGGACTCCTGCCTCTTCGATGTGCTCCATGATGCCCATGACGACGACATTTTCGCCATCGCTGACCGCGTCTACATCAACTTCCGTGGCATCCTCCAGAAAGCGATCGATCAGAACGGGCTGACCCTGGGAAACGACAAACGCAGCCGCGACAAACTGCTCGAATTGGGCCTGGTCGTAACAGATTTCCATCGCTCGACCGCCGAGCACAAAACTGGGTCGCACGAGCGAAGGAAAACCGATCTTTTTGGCTTCGATGCGCGCCCGATTCATGTTTCGGGCGATGCCGTTTGCGGGCTGTTTAAGTCCGAGCTGGGTGAGCAACTGCTGAAATTTCTCGCGATCCTCGGCATCTTCGATCGTGTCGACACTCGTACCGATGATCGGTACGCCGGCCGTTTGAAGAGCCCGCGACAAGTTCAGCGGGGTTTGGCCACCGAACTGGACAATGACGCCGTCCGGCTGCACTCGATCGCAGATATTCAGGACGTCTTCGGCCGTGAGTGGTTCGAAGAACAACAAGTCACTGGTATCGTAGTCCGTGCTCACGGTTTCCGGGTTGGAGTTCACCATGATGGACTGGATACCTAATTCGCGAAGCGCGAAACTCGCGTGGCAACAACAGTAGTCGAATTCGATGCCCTGCCCGATTCGGTTCGGGCCGCCACCCAGAATCATCACTCGCCGCACTCCGTCGGGCTTTGCCGGAGTTTCGTCCTCCTCCTCATACGTGGAGTAGTAGTACGGTGTGTAGGCTTCGAATTCGGCGGCACACGTATCAACCGATTTGAATGTGGCGCGGATTCCATGCGCGAGTCGAGTCTCCCGCACCTGCATTTCGTGCGTGCCCAACAAGGTAGCCAACTGCCGGTCGGAAAACCCGTATTGCTTGGCACGTCGCAACAAGGACGGTTCGAGCTGCTGTAGGTCATCCACCGATCTCAGAACGTCCTCGAGTTCGACGATTTGTGCCAGCTGGTCCAGGAACCATGGATCGATGGCCGTCAGCTCGTGGATTTCCTCGAGCGACATCCCGGCCTTCATCGCGTATCGGATGGACCAGATCCGCTGATCATTGGGAGTCGCCAGGCGGGCACGGATGTCGTCGTCACTGGGCTGTTGCGCAGTGCCCCACGAATCGCGACCATCGCAGCCGAACCCGAAGCTGCCGACTTCCAGACCCCGCAGTGCCTTTTGGAATGACTCTTTGAACGTTCGTCCGATCGCCATTGTTTCGCCAACGCTCTTCATTTGAGTCGTCAACGTGGCATCCGCTTCCGGAAATTTTTCGAACGCAAACCGGGGTATCTTGGTGACGACGTAATCAATGGTCGGTTCGAAACAGGCTTGTGTCTCGCGAGTGATATCATTGGGCAACTCATGGAGCCGATAGCCGACGGCCAGTTTTGCCGCGATCTTAGCGATTGGAAATCCGGTCGCCTTCGAAGCCAAGGCACTCGACCGGCTGACACGCGGGTTCATTTCGATGACGACCATTCGTCCGTCCCGAGGATGAATGGCGAATTGGATGTTCGATCCGCCCGTTTCCACACCAATCTCACGGATCACGGCCAGGCTGGCGTCCCGCATCCGCTGGTATTCTTTGTCGGTGAGCGTTTGAGCCGGAGCGACCGTAATGGAATCGCCCGTATGGACGCCCATCGGATCAAAATTCTCAATCGAACAGATGATCACGACATTGTCATCCATGTCGCGCATCACTTCCATCTCGTACTCTTTCCAGCCGAGCACCGATTCTTCCAAGAGCACTTCCGTGACCGGGCTCTGATCGAGTCCACGGCGAACGAGCGTATCGAAAGTGTCCCGGTTATAAGCAATCGCTGATCCGGACCCCCCCAATGTGAAGCTCGGCCGAACCACGCACGGCAGCCCAATCTGTGGCAACACGGCTCGAGCTTCGTCGATCGTATGGACCGTCTCGCCTCGACAAACCTCCAGCCCGATCTTCTCCATCGCCTGCTTGAACTGGTCGCGCTCTTCGGCCTTCGCAATCACCGCCGCGTTGGCGCCGATCATTTCGACACCATATTTATCCAATACGCCGTGTTGGGCCAGGTCCATTGCCAGATTCAAGCCCGTCTGGCCACCGAGCGTCGGCAACAACGCGTCCGGCCGTTCCCGCTCAATGACCTTCTCCACGATTTCCCAGGTCAACGGTTCGATATACGTGCGATCGGCCGTCTCCGGGTCGGTCATGATGGTCGCCGGATTGGAATTTACCAGCACCACCTCATAGTTTTCTTCGCGCAGAGCTTTGCACGCCTGCGTGCCGGAATAATCGAATTCACAGGCCTGCCCAATGACAATCGGTCCGGAACCGATCAGCAGGATTTTTTGTAGGTCGTCACGTCGTGGCACGCTGGCAGCGTCCTTCCGTAATGGGGCGTTCCGAAAATCTGTGTAAAATCCCTCGAAGTTAACACTCTCAAACGCCCAAAGACAAGGGGGCGAGCCGTCGGTTGCCTCTTCCCTCGCTCACCGACCTCCGCCAAACGTCGGCGGTCGACAACACCCGGGCCCTTTTTGGCGGCCGTTCATTGGGGCGAGCACCGCGAGGCCGCTCTTGGACCCTGTTGGCGGGCGCGTCCCGCGCCCGGGTGCAGGAACGGGCTCGTTTTGGGTGGACGTATTATTCAGCGCGATCTTGACGTTCGGGCGATTGGGATTCCCTGGTTGTTCTTCCAGGTGTTTCCGTAGTCGGTCGTCGTCGCACAGAGCGGCGCCATAAATGTCGCACAAAGGGGCGACACAAATAGGGAGAATGTCCACGGGGCTCGCTCGCGACATGCTGGCCCAATTCAAGGC
>CAYNDU010000579.1:0-3846 GCA_964395615.1 uncultured Pirellulaceae bacterium
ACCGCCGGTGTGATCTTCCTCTATCCTCCGCCCGAGGCACACGCCGATGGTAAACTGCGGCTGATGTACGAGGCCAATCCGCTGGCCTTCATCGCCGAACAGGCGGGTGGCGCTGCCACTGACGGGAGACGCCGGATCATGGATATTGAACCGCAGGACGTCCATCAGCGAACGCCGCTGATTATTGGTTCCCAGGGGAACGTCGACGAGGCGATCCGGATGGTGAGCGAACCGGTCCGCGGTAACGCGCGCTGAACGGTCACATCCGAACAATCGCCACGTTGGGTGCGCGCGAGAGCCAGGCCGGTTTGGCGATGGGACAACTCCATTCCAGGCGACCGCCGGAGAACTCGATGATAGAAACGGAGTCCAACCAGCATGCATCGACCATCATATCGCGCGGCGACGCTCTACCTGCTCGCCCATCTCTTGGCGAGCGGTTGCCAGGGTGCTCAGCCGCCGGACGATTCCGGACCGTTGGTTGATCGCGATCGACTGAAACGCGAAGACAAGATCTCCGACCTTTCGACACGCGCGGCCGGCACGGACTGGCCGACGTTTCTGGGCCCTGATCGCAACGGCAAGTCTTCCGAAACGGGCCTGAATGCCAAGAAACTGAAGCGAACACCTCGCATCGTCTGGCAGACGCGGTTGGGTGAGAGTTACGGGATCGGATCGGTCAGTCATGGTCGCTACGTCCAATTCGATCGCCACGGCGACCAGGCTCGTGCTACCTGCTACCACGCTGAAACGGGGGGTGAACTGTGGCGGTTTGAGTATCCGACTCAATTCCGAGACCTGTACGGTTACAACGGCGGCCCCCGATGTTCACCCGTGTTGGATGGCAATCGCGTCTACCTAATGGGCGCCGAGGGAATGTTGCATTGCCTGAATGCAACCAAGGGCACACTGATCTGGAAGTGCGATACGGTCGCTCGATTCGGCGTGGTTCAGAATTTCTTCGGAGTCGGCAGTACACCGATCATTGAGGACGACTTGCTCATTGCGATTATTGGAGGCAGCCCTCGAGACGACCAACAAATTCCGCCGGGCCAATTGGATCGCGTGACCGGCGACGGCTCGGGAATCGTGGCGTTCGACAAGTGGACCGGTGTGGTTCGATACAAGCTCAGCGATGAACTGGCCGGCTATGCGTCACCCGTCGTTTCCACGATCGCCGGTCGGCGGTGGGGATTCGCCTTTTGCCGAGGCGGGTTGGTGGCATTTGACCCGAGGACGGGAGAGGTCGATTTCGAGGTGCCTTGGCGTGCAAAGATGCTGGAGAGCGTCAACGCCAGCACGCCGGTTGTCGTGGAAGACCATGTCTTCATTTCAGAAACCTATGGACCTGGAAGCTGCCTGCTCAGGGTGCGCCCCGGAGGACACGACGTCGCGTGGCAGGATAGCCCTCGCCGACGTCAAAAGGCCTTTCAAGCACACTGGAATACACCCATCTATCAGGACGGGTTTCTGTATGGCTGCAGCGGCCGCAACCCGCCGGACGCCGAATTGCGCTGCATCGAATTCCAGACCGGCAAGATTCGATGGTCGGTCGCTACGGGAGCTCGTAGTTCGCTGACATTCGTCGACGGTTATCTGATCAACCTTGTCGAAAACGGCCAACTGCAAGTTCTACGTCCGAACCCCGAGCGCCGGGAAATTGTCGCGGAGTGGCATTTGAAGAACGAGCCATCGGGCGATCGGGCGGCCGGGCTTGCACCTCGACCCCTGCTGCGATACCCATGCTGGGCCGCACCGATTGTGTCGCATGGCCTCCTGTACGTGCGCGGAGCGGACCGGTTAATCTGTCTGGAATTGATGTAGGCACGCCATCGCGCCATTGTTCAACCAACGAGCCAGGTTCCAGGGCAGTTCGAGGTCATGACATTTCACCGCGTACCAACCCGATCACAGTGAACTGAGCGGTGCCGACCAGCAGAAGATCGGCGATTCGTCGTGCGACGTCAGACTTCGCATTGCACTTCGTCAACATCGAAGTCGACCGGCTCCGCCTCCTTGGGGCCTTCGCCTTCGTCGACAACCGTGTGGGACTCGGCGTTGGACCTGCATACCGTGATCGCCTGCTGGAGACGCTCCAGCAATGTCTTGGAAGTGTCATCGGCATCGACGGTCACCACGGCGGCCCGGACTTCCAATGGGATCGACCGATCATCATGGGTAAACCGCGTCTTGTTGACGAGCTGCCGGATGCGTTGAACCGGCGTCAGTGTTTCCCGAACTTCCATGTCATCGGCGAACCAGGCGAACTGATGCTCAACCGGCCGAACCACTCGGCGGTCCTTGCGCAGTTGGCCACTGACGGTCGTGGCGATAGCGTCGAGCACTCGTGTATTGGACTCCGATTCGCCATCGTCTTCGGCGAAATCAATGTCCAAAATGGCGGCACTCGGTTGCTTCTCGTGCTCTTCCGACGAGATCCACGCGGCGAGTTGGTCCTCCAACACGGCCTGCGGGTGCCGGGCCGCCTCGTCGGGCTCGTCTCGAGGCACTTGGATCACTCGCGACGGCTCGGTGGATTGCGGGCCGGAGGCGCCCTCAACAACCGATGGTCGAGCGTCGGATTCGCCAGGTTCCATCTTCTGGTCCGTGCACTCGGTGTCGCCAGGGGTCGTGTCTGCCGAGCTCTGAGTCCGTCGATCCGCATCCTTACGTTCGGCGGCAGACGTTGTTGGAGCGGTTGCGCGAGCGGAAGGCGCGCGACCGGCTGTTTGCACCACCGACGGTTCGGCCGGATTGTCGAGCGGTTCCGCCGTTCCCTTCGATCGACGAACGATCCATCGCACCTGAACACGATCTTCAACGTCCGCCCAGCTCTTCGGACCTCGGCCGATAAGCAAAGCCGAGGCAAAGCCAAGGAACAGATTGCATAGGGCGATACCGAATATAACGGTTATGGCAAACATCGCACTGAACATGAGGTTATCCCAGGGAAACGAATCCGCTCCACTCCAACGATCAACTATAGATCACTCAGTGGTCAGATGCCCGCGCGACGATCGCCGACCGCAGGCCCCGACAACCGGATATTGAGCGGCGTGTGAGGGGCCACGGGTAAGGCCCGCAAAGAGAAACCCAGACGGCCGCGGCGTGTGACTGTGACGCTGGAACGCTTTTCACGCGACTCCTGGTATAGGCATGAGCCTGGGTCTGCGATCGCCGACGCCCGCCCAAACGTTGCTAGTTCTGAGCACGTAGTACAGGATTCGACTCGCCGGTCGGCAGCGGGACGGTGAGCGGTGCGTTCACGGCCGCTCGACCCGTCGGTTGCGACGACATCGGTTGCGATTCGCGCAACAGTTGTTGCATCAATTGGACCGACGGGTTGTTTAGGAACAAGACGCGAGGCGCCCCGGACGGATCATTGGGAGCCCGGACGATGCAAATCAATTCGGACTCTTGGTGATCGGAACGCGCGTAGGCAGGAGGTGGGTTCGTCGCGGTGGGCCCAGGAGCCCGTGGTCCGACTGCCCGCGGTCCGACTGCCCGCGATTCGGCCGCCCGCGATTGGGCCGAGTCCCAGCCGACCGTGCGGGTAGCGGGAGTTCGGTCCGGCGTTGGCGATGGCTGGATGCCGGCCAGTTGCTGCGGCAGCGGCGGACGCTCTTCCAGAAATAGTCCTTTGAGCCCGACTTTCTTCAGCTCAAGTTGGATCGTGGGTAGCGCGGCATAGAGTCCCTGATTGTCGGCCGGATCGGCCGCGTTGCAGACACCAACGAGCTTGCCTGAGGCCGTGAACAGGCCGCCGCCGCTACGCCCCTCTACGGGTGCTCCATGCACCTCTACATTCCGCGCTCCCACAAAACGCTCGATGACTTTGACGAACCC
>CAYNDU010000580.1:0-3828 GCA_964395615.1 uncultured Pirellulaceae bacterium
GTCGCGAGAACCGACACAATCGGCAGAAAACGGCAGATTCACCCGGTTTCCGCCCATTGCCCTTTGGCGATCGGCGGCAATTGCGCGGTGAATCGGGGCAAAGGGCGAGTACGATGGATACTTGAGACCATGGGGATACTTGAGAACATGGTGTAGGTCGGCCGGTCGACCGGACGCGAAATTCGGTTCAGACGGCCACGATTCGGATGTATTAATGGGACGAGACTCATGCGCGGTTTTTTGGATCGACTATTCCGCTCGGTCGTTGGACACGTACTCGTGTATGTCGTTGTCCCGACGATTCTGGTTTTCCTACTGACGATCGTGATCGCGATGAGTTCGTCGTACCGGTCGCGGCGCGAGGCGGCCGAAGACTGGCTCGGCCTGGAAGCGCGATTGGCGGCGTCTCAAATTGATGCAGCGAATCACAGCGCAGCCTCGACCGTGCAGCGGATGGCGGACGCTCAGGTGGCCGGCATGTTTGGCGACCGCGAAGCGTCACTCGAATACGCTCGTCGAATTCTGGAAGCATCCCACGACGTTACAGGCTGTTACTACGGTTACGAACCGGACGCGGATGGCAAGGACGCAGCCAGTTTGGAGACGTTACCCAAGGCGGCGATGGACAGTTCGGGCCGATTCATTCCCTATTGGTTTGTCTCGACACCTCAGCCGCGGCAAATTGAATTGGAGCCCATGGTGGACTTGAACACAAGTCTTCACTACCAGGGTTCCAAACAACAATTTGCCAGAACGCTCAAGGCCGCTCCATTGGTCACGGAACCGTACGTCTATGAAGGCAAGATGATCGTCGAGCAGGTATATCCGATCGTTGTGGACGGCGAGTTCAAGGGGATTGCCGGTGTGGATTTTGCACTGGCCGACGTGGAGAGCAAGCTGCGCCGCCTTGCACGCCAGCTCAAACTGGATATGTTCCTGATCAGTTCGCGAGGTCGGTTTATTGCATCCACCACCGATCCATTGGACGCCGATCGGGACGAGTTGACGGAGTACCTCAAGACATCGGAAGTATCGGCAACCGTGTACAGGAACCTGCTTGAGCCGATGATCGCGGAGAAGAACAAGTTTGATCTGGTATTGGACGTCGACCCGCAGGACCAGCAAACCTATTACTACGCCAGTGTACGGATACCCAATGGTGGCTGGACGCTAATCTTGCGACGGTCCGAGGCAGATGTACTGGCACCGATATGGCGACAGCTGTTTACGCGATTGGCGATCGCCCTCGGCGGACTGGCGGTGATTGTCAGCATCCTGGTCTTTTTGACCATACGTTTCAGTGGCCGGATCGGAGTGGCCGTCGATGCCGCTCAGCAAGTAGCGGACGGCAACCTGACGCGAGAGATACCGAATGCCGATTCGCGGGACGAGTCGGGTCAGTTACTGCGATCCCTGGCACTGATGACCGATAATCTGAACCGGTTAGTGGGAAACGTGAAACAGGCGAGTGTGCAGCTGCACTCGACAGCCACGGAGTTAGCGGCGACGAGTCGTCAGCAGGAGTTGTCGGCCAGCAATTTTGGAGCGACGACCAACGAGATCGCGGCGGCCGCGAAACAGATTTCCGCCACGACGGGCGAGTTGGCTCACACGATGAACGAGGTTCATGACGAAGCGCAGACGACGTCGGGCCTGGCAACTTCGGGTCGAAGCAGCTTGCAGGAGATGGAGCAGAATATTCAGCAACTTGATGAAGCGACGGGATCGATTAGCGACAAGCTGGGCGTAATCAACGACCGTGCCTCGAATATCACCGGCATCATCACAACGATCACCAAAGTGGCCGACCAGACCAACCTGTTATCCGTCAATGCCGCGATCGAGGCCGAGAAGGCGGGCGAGTACGGGATTGGGTTTCTGGTCGTCGCGCGAGAGATACGCCGATTGGCGGACCAGACGGCCGGGGCAACCTTGGATATTGAACAGATGGTCCAGCAGATGCAGTCGGCCGTATCGGCCGGCGTGATGGAAATGGACCGTTTTGCCGACCACGTACGGCGAACGGTGACGGACATTGGACAAGTCAGCTGCCAGATGGGCAGCATTATCGAAGGCGTGAACGCCAATTCGCAGCGTTTCGAGCGCGTTCACGAAGGGATGCAGAGCCAGTCACAGGGAGCAGAACAGATCGCCGATTCAATGGCCAGCTTGACGGAGACAGCGAGCCAGACCGAAGAGGCGGTCGTGGAATATTCGCGTGCGGCAATGGAATTGCGTGACGCAATCGCTTCATTGCAAAGTTCGATTGCATCGTTCCAACTCAAATCGTGAACAGAGACATGCATGTTTTGCTTTGGACGGCCGCCGGACAGCTTTATGCCGTACCGACAGCCCACCTTCGCGAGGTCACACCGGTGGTCAAGGTGCGGGCGATCCCCCATGCGGTCCATTGGTTATTGGGCAGGATGGACTACCGGGGGTCGTTCCTGGCGGTCATTGATTTTCCACGATTTCTTGGCCATTCGACCTGGACGCCACGGATGACCAGTCGCATACTGATTGTACAGAGAGACCAGCAGCAGAACGGGGATCTGGTGGGGCTGTTGGTCGAATCCGTAATAGGCAGTGAACAGATAGAGTTTCCCACACGGCCCACCACAACATCCTCGACAAATCTACCCTCCTTACTGGACTCTTTGGTCGCCACGCCATACGGAACGGTCCAGCTGATTGATCTTGCCCAGCTCCCGCGCGGCGAGCAACACGTGCGGGCGGGCGACGTTGAGCACGATTCATGAATTCACACGTCCCCAACATCAAGCGATGGCTGACTGAGCACGCCGGCCTCGATCCGGACCTGTTGGCCCGGGACTGGTTCGATCGGCTCATTGAGCGGCGGCTGACCGTCCGGGGCACAGACACGGAGGACGAATACTGCCGGCTCCTGGCGAGGGATGAGGAAGAGAAGCAGAAGTTAGTGCGCGAGGTGTGCGTCAACGAGACGTGGTTCTTCCGGTACCCGACTTCATTCGCGTGGCTGGTCAATCATCTGCGTGCGTTGCGACAACGGTCGCCGGCCATTCATGAACTCCGCATGCTGAGTGTCGCCTGTGCCTCGGGCCAGGAGCCCTATTCAATGGCGATGGCCGCCGCTCAGGCCGGCTGGCCGCTCGAGCATCTGACCCTTGATGCGATCGACTGCAATGTCCAAGCGATTGAAGACGCTCGTCGGGCCCTCTACACGCGGCGATCGCTGAGAGATGACGCCCCCGACTGGGCACGACTCTGGATAAAGCCTGACGGGGGAGGATGGCGAGTGGAGCCGAGCATCGTCGCTTCGGTTCGCTTCCTTCGAGAGGATGCGTTAACAGCTTCCAGTGCGCTATTCCGTGGCCCGTATCACGTGGTCTTCTGCCGCAACCTGATGATCTACCTCAGCGGCTCGGCCAGGCAACAATTGGTCAACCGCCTGATCAACTGGCTGGTAGCTGACGGTGTTCTGTTTACCGGACATGCTGAACGTCTGGAGTCGCTGCACGATCACTTCGAATTCGTCGCCGATCGTCATACGTTTGCTCTGCGAATACGATCCTCGTCCACCCCACATGACGGACAGTCGGGCAATTGCTCGCAGGGCAGAAACCTGGCAAGTACGTCGGCCCTGCCGGGAAACGGCCCGGAATCGCCCGGCACGAATCAGCAGCAGGTACTGGCGGAACTCGAGCCTTCTGCGAAAGACGAAACACGTCGATTGGCCGATGCTCGAGAACTTGCGGATTTGGGCAAGCTGGACGAGGCTCGCGGTCTGGTGATGGAAATAAGCCGCAAAGTCCATCATGACGGCGAGTAATATTAGGTACCGATGGC
>CAYNDU010000581.1:0-3823 GCA_964395615.1 uncultured Pirellulaceae bacterium
GTCAATCGCGTTCTCGATCAGGCACCGTACACTGGCCGGATCCTGCGTCTACGTGGACCCCTTTACCTCTCCATTTCCGCCGCTTGCTATTCCTCCTTGTCTTTCGTGTCCTCCGAGCCGTTCGCGGTGAGTTTCCTTGCTCCGTCGAGACCTTCGATGAGGACCCAGGACCGAATGCGCCGCACGGTTTTCGGGCCGATTCCCTTGACACGTTCCAGCTGGTCGACCGATTGGTAGGGCCCATGTTCCTGGCGATCGGCGACGATGCGTCGAGCCAACGTTTCGCCGATTCCGGGCAACATGGTGAGTTCGGGCCAATCGGCCCGATTCACGGAGATCTGGAATGTGGCGTCGAGGGGAGTTGCCCGATCGATCTCGATGAGTCGTTCGTCGAGTACGAGCTGGTGGCACCAGTGAAGAACAATCGCACTCAGGCAGACAAGAACGATGACGGTGACGGTCACCTGGTCGGCGGCGACGAGCAGTGGGTGTCGCTCGTCGGACGGGTCCGGCGGATGGGGGGCCGATTGCCGGCGCCAGACGGCCGGTAACGGCTGGTTGTCAAGTGGATCTCGTGGGCGTAGCATGCAGCCAAACCTCCCCTGTCCTATCCCGGACAGTGTGGGATTCTCTACGACTTTCGCTACGCTCGACGACGGCAATTATTGGTCGCAACCGGCCGACCTGGCAACCCGGGACAGACGGGGGGGCTGACACTCGCCTTTCAGCGTCACACGTTGAGCGGGCAGCCGAGTCGCGTAGACGTCACACAGGAGCGGCATCGTGGGCAAGGAATTCAGTCAATTGGAATGGGACGCCGAGTTGGAGGACGACTGCCGGCAATTGGTGCGGCTGGCGGTGCGCGAGGATTTGCACCGGTCGTACGACCTGACGACGGCGATTCTGATCGATGCGAACCAGCGTGGTAAGGCCGTGGTTCGAGCTCGCCAGGCGGGCGTCGTGTGCGGGCTACGAGCGGCGGACGTGGTGCTGGACACAATGGAGATCACGGCCGATTGGGACGCACGGGTATCGGACGGTCAGCCGGTCGAAGCGGGCGACGTGGTGGCGAGTTTTTCGGGCTCAGCGCGCGATATGCTGACCGCCGAGCGGTTATTGTTGAACCTGATGGGCCGGTTATCGGGTGTTGCGACGTTAGCCCGACAGTACGCCGATCGGGTTTCGGCCACGAACGCGCGGATTTACGACACTCGCAAGACGACGCCCGGCTGGCGTCGCCTGGAGAAGTATGCCGTCCGCAGTGGTGGCGGCCACAACCACCGAACGGGACTTTTTGATGCCGTGTTGATCAAGGACAACCACTTGGCCTTGGTGGCGGCCAACCAGGACCGGTCGATGACGCCCGACGAGGCGGTCGAGCTGGCCCAGTTGCGGCTGCAAAAAATCATGGGAACCGATGCCGGCGAACTCATGATTGAAATTGAGGTGGACACGCTCGAGCAATTGGACGCCGTGCTTCCGACGCGACCTGACATCATTCTGTTGGACAACATGTCGATCGCTCAACTGACCGAGGCGGTGGCGCGGCGCAGCGCTCGAGCGCCGGCGGTACAGCTCGAGGCATCGGGCGGGGTGACCTTGGACACGGTGGCCGGGATCGCGGCGACGGGCGTGGACCGAATCAGCGTTGGGGCCCTGACGCACGCTGCCCGTTCTCTGGACCTGGCCCTGGACTGGTGCTGAATCTCTTTCCCGTTCGCTTTTCCGTCTTTCTTCTTTCTTGGTGCCCATCGCGGTGAAACAATGGACTTTCAATTAACGGCCCCCTTCCAGCCCGCCGGCGACCAGCCCAAGGCGATTGCCGCATTGACCGAGGGCATTCGGCAGAACATTCGCCAGCAGGTATTGATGGGCGTTACGGGTTCGGGCAAGACCTTCACGGTCGCCAACGTGATCCAGGCGGTTCAGAAGCCGACGCTGGTCATCTCGCACAACAAGACATTGGCCGCTCAGTTGTACGCCGAGTTCAAGGAGTTCTTTCCGAAGAACGCGGTGCACTACTTCGTGAGCTACTACGACTATTACCAGCCGGAAGCTTACATCCCGCAACGCGACATCTATATCGAAAAGGATGCGTCGATCAATGAGGAGATCGACCGGCTCCGACTGGCGACGACCAGTTCGCTGGTGAGTCGGCGGGACGTGATCGTGGTGGCCAGTGTGTCGAGCATCTACGGGCTGGGCTCGCCGGACGACTATCGCAGCATGATGGTGTCATTGCGTCGCGGGATGGAGATCGACCGGGACGAAATGTTGATGCAGCTGGTCGATATTCAGTACCAGCGGAACGACGTCAGTTTCGAGCGTGGCAAGTTTCGTGTGCGGGGCGATTGTGTGGAGATCTGGCCCGCGTACGAAGAGTACGGATTTCGAGTGGAATTCTGGGGCGACGAGGTGGAACAGCTGGCATTTATCAATCCGACCAGTGGCGAGACGATTTCGACGCAGGACCAGTTGTTTGTCTATCCGGCCAAGCACTTTGTGATGCCCGAACAGCGGATTGCAGGGGCGGTGGACGGGATCAAGGAGGAGCTGGCCGATCAGCTCGAGACGTTTCGCGAGCAGGGCAAGTTATTGGAGGCCCAGCGGCTGAACGCCCGAACGCGCTTCGATCTGGAGATGTTACAAGAGGCCGGCACGTGCCCGGGAATTGAGAACTACAGCCGGCACCTGGCGGGGCGCGAAGAGGGTGACCCGCCCGAGACGCTCTACAGTTTCTTCTCGGACGACTTCCTGTTGGTGGTCGACGAGTCTCATGTGACGGTGCCGCAGATTCGAGCCATGTACGCGGGCGACCGGAGCCGGAAGATGACGCTGGTGGGACATGGATTTCGGTTGCCCAGTGCGTTGGACAACCGGCCGCTGATGTTCGAAGAGTGGGAACAGCGGGTGAAACAGGTGATCCACGTGTCGGCGACGCCCGGAGAATATGAGTTGCAGCAGTCGGGCGGAGAAGTGGTGGAGCAGATCATTCGCCCCACCGGGCTGCTGGATCCGGAGGTGGAGGTGGTTCCCGCTCGGAATCAGGTCGTGCACTTGCTCGGCCAGATCAAGGAGCGGGCGGCCGTTGACGAACGCGTGCTGGTGACGGCGTTGACCAAACGCCTGGCCGAGGATCTATCGGCCTATTTGAGCGATCACGGGGTGCGGAGCAAGTGGCTGCACAGCGAGTTGAACGCGTTCGAACGTGTGGAATTGCTGCGAGAGCTCCGCTCCGGTCGGTACGAAGCGTTGGTGGGAGTGAACCTGCTTCGCGAGGGTTTGGATCTGCCCGAGGTGTCGATGGTGGCGATCCTGGACGCCGACAAGCAGGGCTTCTTACGCAGCGAGACGGCCCTGGTTCAAACGATCGGCCGAGCGGCTCGGAATGTGAACGCCAAGGTGATTCTGTATGGCGATCGCGTGTCGGAAGCGATGCACATGGCCATCGAAGAGACGGCTCGCCGCCGTCAATTGCAGCAGGCGTACAACGAGCGCCACGGGATCACACCGGAGACGATCAAAAAGAACATCCAGTCGGGAATTGAGTCCGCCGCGGTCGCACATCGAGAGGCGAATGCGGCGGTCGGCAAGGGCAAGGAAGACGAGTACATGACCGACGAGTTGATCAAGGAACTGGAGTCCGAGATGCTGGAGGCGGCCGATGCCCTGGACTTCGAAAAAGCGGCCGCCCTCCGCGATCAGATCATGAAACTAAAACCTCAGTAGATCGGCACGAGTTTCCTTCTTCTCTTCAGCACCCTCAACCGTAACCGTTCACGGCCAAGGCCGTGAACGGTTACGTCGATCCTTACTTCCAACG
>CAYNDU010000582.1:0-3792 GCA_964395615.1 uncultured Pirellulaceae bacterium
CCGGAACGGCCCGTAGGGTGCTTCGCACAATTGACTCCTGACCCCTTTACCCTCTTCCACGTACGGAACGGCGAAACGCGCGGCAGAGAATGGCCATAAATAGTTTTCGGATAAGAAGTTACAGCGACTCCTGTCGAACCATTTCTTGAAGTTTTGACTCGATTCGGCTATGCTGATGCGTTCTTGTCAGTATCCAATCAGTGGCACACGGTCGGTAGGAGACCCCGTCATGTCGAGAGCCACGTTTTTCCTACGTGCATGTCCGGTCTGTGGGCGACGTCTACAGATTCGCATCCAGTTCTTAGGGCGTAACGTCCAGTGCCGGCATTGTGCGGCGGAATTTGTTGCCCAGGATCCGAAACTTCCTGAATCGAGTTCCTCAGATTCCGGGCCGAATCTGCTTCACCGGGCTGAAGAGCTCTTGGCATCCTACGAGGAGCTCCGCCACCGCCCGCGTTGACCCGAATGGGATCACGCGGTGGCGGTTGAAGAATTGCATCAACGCTCGATCAAACCTGACGGCGGTGCAATGGTTCGGTCGTTCGATCAGAGCATATCGATCGCACCGCGGACATATCCCACGGACTCCGCCACGCCCAGCAGAGGATTCTTCGCGTCGGCTTCATATTCGAAGGACACATATCCCTTGTAGCCGATTTCGACCAGCGTGCGCAATACATCGGGGATGTCAATAACGCCTCGTCCGCAAGCGATCGCATGCCCGGCTTTTTCCGGCGCGGTGACATCCTTGAAGTGCACGTCCAGCATTCGATCGGCGCATTGCCGAGACAATTTTGCTGGGTCTTTACCACTTCTTACCGTGTGGCCAATGTCGTGGCACAAACCGATACGCCGGTCCAACCCCTTGATCTTCTCGTATACGACGTCAGGCGTCGGATAGGTGTTGTCGCCCGGGCCGTGATTGTGAATGCAGACTTCGATGTCGTACTGCTTGACGCGCTGCTCGACCATTGGAAGGAGATCGGGCGCCGGCACGCCGACGATGCGAATCGCCCCGGCGGCCTTGGCATACTCGAACGCCTCGTTAACATCCTCTTCCTTCTTCATGTAGATCACTCCGACGCCATAAAGTCGGATCCCCGCCGCCTTCGTTGCAGCCGCCACGGACTGGATCTGCGCGACGGTAGCATCGAGTGGCATGTGGAACGACTTGAGACAGATGGCATCGAGCCCGACCTGTTTGGTCATGTCGAGTGTCTGCGTCAGATCGAATTTGCGCAACGTATAGGAGGCCATTGCCAGTTTGAGCGCCGGCACACCGGGCTTCTTGGTAACATCGGCAGCGGACGCCGTTTGGCGCCCCATGCCGCCGGCCGCCAAGGCGGCCACCGTGCCGACTCCGGCCGAGCGTAGAAAGTGACGTCGTGAATGAGAGGACGTTTGCTTGGTCATCAGTAGCTCCCAGGCGACAGAGGAGGGGCCGCATTCGCGGACCTTTGAGCATGGCACTTTGATCCGGTCGGCCCGCCTACGGCGTGCGTCGCGCGGTCCGCCGCACTTAGACTAACACGTGCCGCCACCACGTCAACTGAGTGTTCCGGGGGCCGAGGGCGTGAATGGCGCCGCTCAGGCAAACACACAATAGAGGGCCACCATGGTGACGAACAGGAGTGCCGCCAGGAACTTGTAATTGCCAATGCCCCGCCAGGGATCTCCTTGCAGAGCTTCCAGCGGTGTGCGCCATACCAGCCGGCTGCTCTGCTCGGTGTGCTGGTGAGGAAAGGCCATCGATGCGCCGAACATGACCAGGCAGCAGACGACGAACAAGTAAAATGCCGACATCATGAACGGGACATTCCAACCGGTGGATTCCTTGAACCAATCAACAAAAAAGACAATCACACCCAGTGCGGATCCGGTCAACAACGTGATCAGCGCGGCCCTCGAGGACGCCCGGCGCCAGAATACGCCAAAAAGGAAGACCACGGTGATGGGAGGAGCGAGATAGCAGACCACGGTGTTGACGCCCTGGTACATCGTTTCGAAATGGCCCACCATGGGCGACCAGAGAATCGCCAGGACCATGGCTACAAACGTCGTGATTCGACCGACGAGCACGAGTTCACGGTCGGTCGACGCAGGTTTCCAACGCTTATACAAATCGAAGCTGAATAGCGTGGCGATCGAGTTGAGCGCGCCGGAAACCGTGCTCATCAGGGCGGCCAGCAAGGCAGCCGCCATGATCCCCGTCAATCCGGTCGGCAACAAGTTTTGAATCATGAAATCATAGGCGTGTTTCGAATCCTCCATGGCCAGTTCGGGCAGTTTTCCCTGACGAACAAGAGCCAGGCATATCGTCCCGGGTAAAACAAAGATGAAGACCGGCAGAATCTTGATGAAGCCGGCGAACAGCGGCCCGACGCGAGCGTCATTCTCGGTCTTGGCTCCCAGCACCCGCTGTACGATGGTCTGGTCGGCACACCAATACCACAGGCCGATCACCGGATAACCGAGAAACACCGAATACCAAGGAAGATTGGACGGATCATCGGCCGAACGCAAGATAGTCAACTTGACCGGCTCGACGTTGGCAACAATCCCTTCCCAGCCACCGACCCTTCCGTACGCGACCGCCGTGATGATCACGGAACCGACCAGCAATACGATCGTCTGAAGTGACTCGGTTAGAACCACGGCCAACAGGCCGCCTACGATCGTGTAGATGCCCGTCAGGACTGCCGCCGCGATGATACTGGTCATGATCGGAATACCGAACAATCCCTCCAGAACAACGCCACCTGTGTACAGCGTGAACCCGATATGGATGACCACCGCCGACACGATCGACATCACGGCCAACCAGTCGCGACAGCCTCGACTGTATCTCCGTTCCAGGAAATCGGGTAACGTCGTGACGCGCGATCGGAAATAGAAGGGGACGAAGAAGAGGGACAAGGCGATCAGCGTGAAGGGCGCCATCCACTCGAAATTGCCCTGGGCCAACCCGTTCTTGTACCCTTCCTCGGCGAAGCCGACCAGGTGGATGGTCGAGATGTTCGTCGAGAACAACGCCAGCCCGATGATCGGCCACCGCAACGTACCGCCGGCCAGGAAATATTCGCGACCCTCGGAACCCTTGCGATGCCGTAACCCCACCCAGCAACCCATTCCGACAATAATGACCAGATAGAGGATAATCACGGCGATGTCGATCGTGCCCAGATTCGTTGCGACTGCCAACACCGATCCTGCCATGATATCCCCCGGTCATTCCAATTCAGCAAAGCGCCACGTGGTAGTTCCAAGCCGATATGTTGCCCCGAATTCGTCCCCGTTGCAAGTAGCGTCACCCATTCGACGCCCGTTCGGAGAGGAGATTCTGCTGTCGACCGCAACGGGACCGACCAACGGAGCCCGACCGGCGGTTTTCAGGCGACCTGCCGGTTGCTAGAATCTGGCCTGCGTGTGCATCGACGCGAGTGAGTGTCGATCGCTCTACGCGAGGCGTCACTGCCGGGCGAATCCGCCACGTGGGAATTGGCTGCAGCTACGCTCAGTGTTGGATGGGTGGCCGAGTGGACGAAGGCGGTAGTCTTGAAAACTACTGTACCCTAACCGGTACCCCGGGTTCGAATCCCGGCCCATCCGCTTCCTGATACTTTCGGGTACCGGCGAGCGGCCTGGACCTGTGTCGTTTGATGTGCGGGTCGAGCGAATTGCAAAAACGGGTGCAGGAACGG
This sequence comes from uncultured Pirellulaceae bacterium, assembly GCA_964395615.1. Classification (GTDB taxonomy): domain Bacteria; phylum Planctomycetota; class Planctomycetia; order Pirellulales; family Pirellulaceae; genus CAYNDU01. Next base: position 3,702 of record CAYNDU010000582.1, read on the forward strand.
GCTCGTTTTGGGTGGACGTATTATTCAGCGCGATTTTTACGTTCGGGCGATTGGGATTCCCTGGTTGTTCTTCCAGGTGTTTCCGTAGTCG
>CAYNDU010000583.1:0-3788 GCA_964395615.1 uncultured Pirellulaceae bacterium
GCCCAGACCGCCTGCATGCCGCCGTCGGCGGGACGCGGGGAGACGAGTCAGGGGGCTGCACGACCCGAGGCCACGCCTCGCCCACCTCGTAGCGGCCAGTCCCGTCGAGGCGGCGATCCACGACGCCTACGGCAAGACGCTCGGCCGTAGCGCCTACGATGTGTTGGGTAAGGAGTTCGTGAACGAGGACTTGTCGGCCTATTTGAATGCCGATTTCAAAGGGCAGTATCTTGACCAGTATACCCTCCGTGATCCGAAGCCGCGCATACCGCTCTACCATCTGGTCGGAGCCCTGGACCCACTTACGGACGCCGACGTCGAACAACGAGTGAATGACGGGCTACCGGAAACGCTCGGCGAGTGGATTGCCGCTGACGGGCTGACGCATCTGAAGATCAAGCTGGCCGGTGACGATTTGGCGTGGGACGTGCAACGTGTTGCCGAGGTGGAATATGTGGCAGCCGAGGCTCAGGCGAAACGCGGTTGTACTCAGTGGCACTACTCGCTTGACTTCAACGAAAAGTGCGCAAACGTCGAATACGTTTTGGATTTTCTGAACAAGTTGAAGGAGCGATCGTCCGAGGCACTTGCTCGGGCCCAGTATATCGAACAGCCGACGCACCGTGATTTGAAACGTGGGCCCGACCACCAGATGCATGAAGCGGCGAAGCTCAAGCCGGTCGTGATCGACGAGTCGCTGGTCGACTTCGAGAGTCTTCAGCTCGCTCGCGAACTTGGCTATTCCGGCGTGGCGCTGAAGGCGTGCAAGGGGCAGACCGAAGCACTTTTGATGGGCGCCGCCGCTCAGCACTACGGGCTTTTTCTCTGTGTTCAGGATCTGACCTGTGTGGGGCGATCTTTCTTGCATTCGGCAAGCCTGGCCGCTCGAATTCCCACGGTGGCGGCTATCGAGGGGAATGGCCGGCAATACTGTCCGGCAGGTAACGCGGATTGGGTTGGCCGGTACCCGGGCATGTTCGCGATCACCGACGGAACGGTCGAAACGGGCCTGCTGAACGCCCCCGGGATTTTTTGATTGCATCCCTTGCGGTGTCAGTCGTCGGTCAGGTTACCGACTAGGGTGGGAGTTCCGTGGACGACCTGTCCGGCGGTGACCGTTGTAAGCACGTTCATTTCGGCCGTGACCGGGTCAAGTTCGAATTGGATCAAGTCCGCTCGACGATGTGCTTCGAGCCATGATGAGGGCAGGTCGAGCAACTCGGCGGGTCGAGTGCTGGCCATCGTAATTGCCGTTGCCAAGTCGACGTCGGCAAATTTCATCACTCGGCCGATCGCGGCCGATAGGGGACGCGTTGCGCCGGCCAGGTATTCTCGTTGCCCCGCCACCACCGCTCGGCCGTCTTCGAGCAATTCGACATCACCCAACCCGGGCGTGCGATACCGACCGGGAGTCGAGCCGAGTGTGCCTGCCAGACCGGTCAGATCGCTCACCAGAACGACACGTTCCGTGGTTTTTGCCCGCACAAAGCTCTTGACCACTGCCGGAGGCAGATGATGCCCGTCAACAATCAGCGTGGCGATCAAGCGGTCGTCCGCCAGCTGGTCCCAAATGTAGTTCGGGTGCCGCCTGAGCGACGCGTGCGCACCGTTTCCAAGATGAGTGCTCAGTCGAGCGCCCGCATCCACGGCCGCCCGCAATTGTTCGGTCGTCGCCCGCGTGTGCCCGATCGACACGATCACTCCACTCGCTACGACCTTGCCAATGAAGTCCGGCGAGTTGGGATACTCGGGTGACAGGGTCAAGAGCCGGATGTTCCCGCCGGCCGCATCCTGTAGAAACTGGAATTCGTCCCAGTCCGGCGGCCGGCAATGCTCGAGCGGGTGAGCGCCGCGCGGTCCATCGTCGGCAGAGATATACGGTCCCTCCAAGTGGATCCCCGCCACGCACCTTCGAACCTGCGCGTTCTGATCGACGGACTCATTGACGGTTGACAGGGCGTGCTTCAGAAGCGGGGCCGATTGAGTGACAACGGTTGGCAGGAACTGAGTCACCCCATCTTTGACCATGGCCCCACATATGGCCGCCACGTTGTCGGCGTTCAGTTGGGGGTCCGTGAACTCGTGCCCGCCGTAGCCGTTGACCTGCAGGTCAATCAATCCGGGCGCCAGCCACGGCAGCCGGTTCCGTTCGGCGGTCGGCAACACTCCCAACGCCGAGATCGAATCGTCGTGAACTTCGACCCAAATCGGTTGCCCATTGTCGTAGCGTTTTCCGACCAACTGCATGGTTCGATTCCCCGTGAATGAAGGGTGATGGCAGAGCCAGACGGTTCACCACGAAGGGCAGGAAGTCGAAGAAGGCGTCGAGCGCATTCGGACACTCGGTACCATCGGTCGGGTTTCGTGCCGATTCTGGTACGGGCATTATACGGGACGGTCGAGGCGGTTGGCCACGGTCTCGGCGCATCCCCGTCTATCCAGATAACTCCGCACAATCGGTACATTCGGCACTCGTTGACTTGCCGATCGGCTGCCGACGATCTCCGCGCTTGTGTGCTATGTTTCAGGTGACATCTCGAGCGCTCACCGCTCAAAGGAACCAGACTCTCGTTGGATTGGCATGATGACCAAAAGTTTGCATCTGGCGGCCATGGATCGAATGATCGACCAGTTGGACAATTTGCACTCCGCTCCCTACGTTGCGTACCAGGTACTCACGGTTTTGCAGGACGAGGATTTTGATACGGGCCAGTTGGTCCAGTGCCTCGAGGCCGACCCGGCGTTGGCAACGTCCGTGTTGCGGCTTGTCAACTCATCCTATTTCGGCCTGGCACGCAACGTATCGAGCCTGCGGCACGCCGTCATGTTCCTCGGCAGCCGCAGCTTGCGACTGGCCGTACTCAACTTCGGCCTGCTGCAACACCTGGTCGCCGATTCGCCGGCCGAAGTCTATCAGGATTTCTGGCGTCGAGCGATCACGATGGCAGCCGCCGGATCGCGACTGGCCGCTCGGTGTCCCGATGTCGCTCAGGATGTGGCCTACAGTGCCGGCCTGCTGGCCGAACTGGGCGTGCTGGTCTTCTCGCAAATGGAGACGGACACGTACGTCCGGCTGTATGAGAGAGTCGGCCACGGGGAACTCCTGGTCGAGTCGGAACGAGAACGATTTGGATTCCACCATGGCCAGGTCGGGGCGAGACTTCTCGACCGCTGGAATCTACCGACCGCGCTGACCGAAGCCGTATCGGGACACCACGAGTCGGACGCCGCCGACGATCTCGGTCGGATCGTGCAGGTGGCCAGCATGATGGCCGACGTGCTCTGGACCCCCGACTCGCCGCATGTCGACGAAGCTCGCCGATTGGCCTCAACACATTTTCAACTTGAGCTCGACGACTTCATTACGCTGGCCGTCGAATGCCGAGAGATTATTGAAGAGAACGCCGAGTTGTACAACGTCGACCTGGCTGGCCGGATCGACTGTGAGCAACTACTCGAGAGAGCTCGTCGCCTTTACATGGAAGAAGCCATGGAAGCTGCCATGGATTGGGACAGTATCGCGTCAGTGACCGAAGAGCAGCACGGCACCACGCTGTGACGCCAGTTCAGCGGCGCGAATTGGTTCGTCGTTTTGCAGCGCCTACCACGGGCAAGCTGCCCGTGGCAACGAAAGGTACACGTGTCCTCGTACCTACGGGCAGCCTTGCCCGTAGGAGACGGATTGTCCCTGCGCAGCGGTTGGACTTGGCGATCAAGTTCAGCGGCGCGAGGAGGTTCGTCGTTTTGCAGCGCCTACCACGGGCAAGGCTGCCCGTGGCAACGAAGGG
>CAYNDU010000584.1:0-3782 GCA_964395615.1 uncultured Pirellulaceae bacterium
CAGGGAATCCCAATCGCCCGAACGTCAAGATCGAGCTGAATACGTCCACCTAAAAAAAGTCCGTTCCTGCACCCAAACGACGGTGCGGTGGAAGCGGTTCGTCTCGTCGCTGAAGGTTCACTTCGGTTTAAGGAACAGCATTTCGCCTGGCGTCACCCAGCTGGTTCTAAGATCCATGCGAAACCAGCCTTCGGCATTCTTTCGGTGGATCCGGCATGGCGAACGCCGACCGAGCTCCTTCAGGTCGTACTGGGCCCAGGTCTTTCCGAGATCCGTGCTGATAATCAAACCGGTCGCCAGCGTCGAGGCGGGTGCACAGTGAGACGCCAGGATGACCGAGTCCTGGATGATCATATTGCCCGATTCGACCTCAGGATTGTAGAGCCGCGTGTGTCTGTCCGGGTGCGTGATATCTCCCGGATCGCAACGGAAAATGCCTCGATCGTACGGTTTTGGGCCGTTTGAGTCGCTGATCCAGTAGACCTGACCGTCAACGAAGCTGATGCCGCCACACTTGTATCTGGAATTTGACGCGTCCGAGACAATCACTCTCCAATCCCAGCGATCTCGATCCACATCATATGTTCCTCTCAGCCAGTGACACTCGTGACCTTCCGGTTTATCGTGGTCGCCGGTCGACGCGTAGAAGGCATCTTCGACCGGGTTGTACATGACGCAATGCACGTGGCGACAGATTACGGGATTGGCCGCATCGCCCAACAGCGTGCCCGTGCGACCGCCTCCGCCGGATCCATCGTCGCGGAAGTAGGGGTTCTGGCCGAAGGAGTAGGCGATCTTGACGGTTCGGCCGTTGTCGGTCGAGTAATAAATATTGACCGGTGTCGCGCCGTCGATCACGTTGCAGTAGTTGCCCCACACGAGCATCTCTCGACCATGAACGTCCCAGGTGTTTTCACCGCTCAGACTGTGAAAATACCAGCCGGGTCGATCTGGATTCAATGGCTTGTGTGGAAGGTAAGGTGTGCCATCCTGATTTTGTACCGTAATCTGTTCATACGATGCCAGATTGTCGCGACTCAAATACAGCTTCGACAACGCGCTGAAGAGGATATTGCCATTCTTCAGGATGCAGCTGAACACGATGTGCCGCGCATCGGGGAAAACAAGGCTGTGCGGCCAGGTGTGCGCGTTATCCTCGGACAGATAGACCCGATCCTTCGTGTAGCCAAAGGCCTTGTTGTCCCTTTGAGAATCGACAAACGGCCCGGCCGGCTGTGTTCGGTACCAGAAGTGTTTGGTCGACCCCGTCACCGGGCGTTTGGCGGCTGAGGACCCACCGGCCTGCGCCGATACGTCCGGCGGTGCGGCAACACCGGACGCGCCGCTCAAGAAGAATCCGCTCGCCACTCCCGCACTTGCCTCGAGAAAGGTCCGTCGATTGAGCGTCGGTCGTCGCACCATCCGTTTTGCCTCTGCGTTAGACGATGAAAGGCATTAATCAACCAGGCGTTCCTGGTCCGTTTCGCACACTACCCGAAAACCGACATTATACACTTTTTGAAACGGTGCATACGAGACGCGATAGCTGGCCGTGGCCCGGGCTGGCCGATCGCGCCACGAACCGCCACGCGCGATAACACGGTCGAGTTGCGGGTTCCCTCGATGGTTGTTGCCGGCGGCGCCCGGCGAACGTGTCCATTCGGAAACATTTCCATGCATGTCGTACAACCCCCAGGCATTCGGTTCATAGCTGCCCGGTCGAATACTCAAGAGCGATCCGTCATTGAATCGATTGTCACGCGGAATCCAATCGTCGTAGCGAGTCGGATTTGCCAACGGCTGATTGACCGTGTAGGGGTCACTGGCAAACTGACGCATGGTCGCGTCGGCCAGGTTGGCGTATTTCGAGAAATCGGACGATGCGTCACCGTAAGACATGGACGTCGCGGCGCCGGCTCGGCACCCGTACTCCCATTGCGCCTCGCTGGGCAACGAGAATGACTCGCCGGTCGTTTTCGACAACCATCGACAGAAGGCCATGGCTTCTTGCCAACTGATGCGCACGACCGGTTGTTCCGGCCGGTTCGTCGGATAACCATGAATCCCAAACTGGTACGCGTTCTTCGTTTCCACTCGGCTATCGTGTTGCGCGTCAAAAAGGGCATATTGTTCGTTTGTAATCTCGAATTGGCCCATCCAGAACGCTTGCGGCACCTCGACCACGCGTCTCTCGTGCTCAACCGGCACACCGCTCCCGCTGCCCGTCACAAAATGGCCGGCCGGAACCAGCGTCAACGAAAGTCGGATGTCGTCGTTCAACGGAAGCGTACGCACGGGTTTCCCGTTGGACGTGTTCTTTGCGGCAACTTCTTGGCGTTGTCGGGCCTGTTGATCATCCAGACGCCAGCTTTCGTCGTCGACGAATTCCCATCTGTTTTGGGCCAATTGGCCGGTGTCATCGCGAGGTGAGCTTGTCTGCCGAGTGGCTTCGGACCGAGCTGGTCCTTTTCTGTCATCCGTTGACACGTTGGCCAAAATGGCCTCCGGGTCGTCGTCGTACCCTCCATACTCGAGCAGAAGCTCACGACGGCGCTGACGTTGTTTGCCCGGGTCTTTCGTTGCTTCAAGCCACGTCCCGTGGTAGGGGCAGTTCAGATCGATCCAGGTTATGATCCGATCCCACGATTCAGCATCCAACTCCACTCCACCATGCCCTTTCTCGAGCAGCTGAACAAGTTGTGTCGTGTCGGCATGAAACTCCATCGGCTCGAGCACGTGCAAATCGCTCTCTATCCCTGGCCGACGAACGAACCGCGACAGTTCATAGTAACCGACCGAAAACCGCCCTCCTCGATTTCCGCCGTTTCCAGGCGTTACCTGTTTCCAGTCCCCGATCATCACGTCGCCGCGAAGGTCGGGTAAAGCACTCTTCTGGTCGGTTGTCTGGCCGTCGTGGCAGCTCAGGCAGTACCGGTCGATTACGGGCTGAACCTCCCGAGCGTAACTGAAACCTCGCCAGGGGCCATGCCAGGGCGTGATGTCGGACGGAGGACGCTGGGCGGCGAGAGATTGCCGAGCGTCGGGCGCACGGCTCGAAGATTCGTGGCATCCGGCGCATTGCACGACTTCGCCCGGCATCGCCGTCATCCAACTGCGCATCAATTGGATCGCCTTTCCCTCGGCATCAAGGGGTTGTATCGAAATCGGCACGTTGGCCGGAATGCGAAACCCAACCGAACCATCCTCGTTCATCGGCACCGTTCCCAACACACGCTTGATGTCCCATGGGCCATCCATTCCGACGATTCCCAGCAGGCCGCCCATGTCCTGGTAGGCGAAGTGGTAGCTGAAGATCCTGAGTTGCTTAACCGTGCCGCGCGGGATGCCCTTTAACCCGTCCCCTTGATAGATGTCATGGATGATCACCACGGCGTCCTTCCGATCCGTATCCACGCGATCTCGAACAACCGGCGGGCGATTGGTCTTGCGAAGCGGGATGGGTTCAAACAGCGCATATCCGGGTTCTTCCTTGATCCGAACAAAGTTATCGAAGACATCCACTAGATAGATGCCCCACGAACTGCCCGGATTCGGCCTGCAGGCGACAAGGAAGTATTTGTCGTTCAGCGGATACGGATGCAGGAACTTCGGCCAACTCTGCCGGGTCAACCCGTCGGCGATCACCATCGGGACTCTTTTTCCGTAGCCCGGTATGCGCTGCACCGCCCCGTCAGCCTCGCGGCGTCCCAGCGAGGGATCGAACAACACCAGCTCACCCATCCTGGGATTGTCATGGTGGCCGCCGATCACTCCGATGACCT
>CAYNDU010000585.1:0-3774 GCA_964395615.1 uncultured Pirellulaceae bacterium
GCGGTAGAGACAAGGCGCCTGGCCGCAACGATTGCTGTCACGATTGTGGGAGCCGGTCAGGACTAAGACGCGGCCCGCGAACTGGCAGGGGACGACTCGATGTTCGATTGGATCGACTGGGTGGATCCGCAGGACTTGGTCGCCCTCGTCGCCCAACACGACGTTTGTCTGGGCATATTCGGCACGACGCCCAAGGCGAAGCGTGTTGTGCCGCAGAAGGTATACCAGGGTTGTGCGGCGGGTCGAGCCGTGATTACGTCCGGTACCGATCCACAGCGACGTATTCTCGGAGATTCCGTAGCCTACGTAGAGGCTGGCGACCCGAGCGCACTGGCTGCCATGTTGCATTCACTGGACCACGACCGAGACCGTGTGAGGGAACTCGGTCGTAAAGCAGAAACGGTTGCGGTCAACCAATTCGCGCCGGTCGTCACTGTTGAGCCGCTCGTCGAGCGTCTCCCCGATGGAATTGGATCAAGCGCATGATGCCGTCGATGACAATTGGGGCGCGCCTGCGATGGGGAGCCATCGAGCGTTTCGCGCGAGAGGTGGCTCCCAAGTCGGTGCTGGAGATCGGCCCGGGCGTGGGAGCGGTGGCGGCTCGGTGGTGCCACCGTTATTCGTACGCCGCGGTCGAACTTGACCCAACTTCGCGAGCGGCGTGCCAGCGGGCAGTCGCAGAATCTAACGTCGTGGTGGCAGCGTCACTGGACGAGCTAGCCGGGCGTCGAGTCGATTTGGTCGCCGCATTCGAGGTCCTCGAGCACATCGACGACGATGTAGGTGCACTGTCGGAATGGCGCGAGCATCTGGTCACTGGCGGGCACGTGCTACTGTCCGTTCCCGCGGGCCCGAGCTCATTCGGACCGACCGACCGTGCGGTCGGGCATCATCGGCGTTACGACCGCGACACTGTTTCCGGAGCGTTGCGTTTGGCGGGATTCCACTCGGTGAGGATTCGTTACTACGGCTTGGGTCTCGGTCACGCCGTGAAATTGATCAGCGACCGCATGGTCGAACGACGCGACCCCGCTGCCGATGCCACCATCGAGGAACGAACGGGGTTGAGCGGCCGGTTCCTCCAGCCCAGTAGTCGAGCCCACGCGGCGCTCAACGCCGTGGTGTCAACGCCATTTTCGATCCTTCAACGTCCATTCGAGAACGGATCCGTTGGCACCGGCTTGGTGGCTTTGGCGCGGCGCAGTGACTGATCGTCGCCGCCGAATTCTAGTTGGAGTCTTCGTGGCCATCTCCTTCGCATTCATGATTCTGAGCGTCCGTTCGGCTTGGAGCGATCGAGATACGGCGATATTTCCGGGGCTTGCCGTGGCCGTCACGGTGGTGGCTCTTTGGGCTGTCGGCGTATTGATGGGCATGGTGGGCTGGGTGATAATTCTGGCTACGGACAACCGGCGGCTGCGAGGCGGGTTTCTGGCCGCACAACTTGGGAAATATGTTCCCGGAGCAGTCGCCCAGGTAGCCGGCCAAATCGGTTTTGCCGTCGACTCGGGGGTGGCGTTGCGCGTTGCGAGTATCTCGCTGCCCGTATTTGCCGTGACCCAAGGGGCAGCCGGGTTCACGTTGACGCCATTGGTCGCTCTCCTGCCGGATGTCGCTGCACCATTTAGGGCATTGGCGTTGCTCTCTATCCCGGCACTCCTGTTGTTGGATCGCCGATGGATGATTGCGGTGCTCCGGCGTCTGCGGAGGCTCAACAATTCGTCGCCGGAGGACCTGGTTGCCTCTCAGAGAAGGATTTTCAAGGCGTGGGGTGCCAACGTGTTGTCGCTCGTGAGCGCTTCAGTCACATACGGTCTCGTCCTGTCGTCGGTCTCCGACATGGGCATGGCGACCGCCTCGATCGCATTCGCGGCGGCGTGGACGGTGGGATTCGTCGTGTTCCCCATCCCAGCAGGCTTGGGTCTGCGGGAGGTCGTGCTGTTCGGCCTGCTTACTCCGGCGGTCGACGGAGACATCGTGGTCGCGGCGAGCGTTGTCCACCGTCTCCTGGCGGTTGGAGCAGAGGTCACTCTGGCTGGAATCGGTATGGCCATGCGACGCGGAACCGGGGAGAGCATGCCTAACTTTCGCGACGCCTGACCTCGGCCACGTTGTCGTTGAGTCTCGTCTCCCGGTGGTTGGTGAGCAACTCGGCGATCAACCCCAGCGAGATGAACTGCATAGCCACCAGTACCAGAAGGACTCCCGCTAACAGCGCAGGCCGTTGCCCAATGCCATTCCCAAGGATTTTCTCGACCAGCATCCAGAAGAGCAACCCCGCACCGGCCGCACCTGTGATTATTCCCATCGATCCGAAGAGGTGGAATGGCCGGGTTGTATACGTGGTGAGAAATTTCACTGTGATGAGGTCAAGGAATCCTCGCCAAAATCGGGCCTTGCCGAATTTCGTCTCGCCGTGAAGCCGGGGGCGATGCTCAACATCACATTCGCCGATACGAAATCCCATCCACTGGGCGAGGATCGGAATGTAGCGATGCAATTCTCCGTATAGCTCCAACGATTGAGCCACGGACCGACGCATGAGCTTCAGCCCACTGTTGAAGTCTCGCCCCTGGACCCCCGTCACCAGAGATGTGGCCCGGTTGTAGATCTTGGACGTGTTGCGCTTGATGAAACGGTCCTGCCGCGTGGACCGACGTCCGGTTACGAGATCCACGCCATTGTCGATTTCAGTCGCGAGAGCGGGCAATGACTCGGCCCGATCCTGACCGTCCGCATCCATCAACGCCACCAGGTCGGTGTTCACATTGGCCAAGCCGATCCGCAAAGCGTGGCTCTTGCCGGCATTGCGCCGGAGTCTGATGTAGACGACCTCAGGGTGGGCGGAGACCAACTCGCCCATTACCTCTCGAGTGTCGTCCGTACTGCCGTCGTCCACGACGATCACCTCAACGTCGGCGAACTCGCGCTTGCAGATGTCGATGGTCTCAGGGACGATTTCTGCAAGGTTCGGCGCTTCATTGAAGGCCGGCATGACGATCCCGATCGTGGCCGTGGAATGGCTCATGCGCGGTAACCGGATTGGGACGGGGCGGTGACGCCCGAGGCGATGCTCTTGGTGGTCACCGGGGGGATCATAATGGGGTGTATTCGATGTTGTTTCCGAATGGAAACCGAGCTCTGCCGTTACCGCTAGCGTGAGCATGCCGCTAGTAAGGATTCAGAATTGGAACAGTCGAGCAAAGCAGCCGAAGTCGATGCGCCGACGGTGTCGGTTGTTCTGCCGGTGTTCAACGAGTCGGGTCATGTCGAGGCCGAGGTCGAGCGAATTATCGAAGCTTTCCACCGCGGAAACATCAGCGGTGAAATTATCGTGGTCGATGACGGATCCACCGACGGAACTTCAGAGGCCGTTGATGCGATCCAGGGCATTCGGGTAATACATCTTGCAGCCAATCGCGGGTCGGGAGCAGCGAGGAAGGTGGGCACAGAGGCAGCGCGCGGCGAGATCATTGTTTGGACCGACGCTGACCTCACGTATCCCAACGACCGGATCCCCGAGCTGGTGTCCGCTCTCGATGGCTACGACCAGGTCGTCGGATCCCGCGACCGCGAGGCCGGTACCCACCGATGGTTGCGCGCTCCAGCCAAGTGGATGATTCGTCGATTGGCCCAATTCCTGGTTCGTATCCCGATCCCGGATCTCAACTCCGGTTTCCGGGCATTCCGGCGTGATGTCGGATCGCAGTTCCTGAATCAATTGCCCACCGGGTTCAGTTGTGTCACCACTATGACCATGAGTTTCCTCGCTAA
>CAYNDU010000586.1:0-3771 GCA_964395615.1 uncultured Pirellulaceae bacterium
GGCTCGCCCCGCTGCCCTTCCAATGGTGGTCGGTTCCTTCCTTCCGTTCCAGGTTTTGCCTATGCCCACCGCGGTGATCGTTTGTATGTGAATCTATATGCCGGCGGCGAGGCGGCCGTCGACCTTGCCGGCAACCGAGTCACGTTGAAGCAGGAAACCGACTATCCTTGGCGAGGTGATATCCAAATCACCGTAACACCAGACCGCGTCGGAGAATTCTCGCTACTCGTTCGAGTGCCCGGGTGGGCACGTAACGAAGTCGTGCCGAGCGATCTCTATTCATTTGTCGAAAGGACGGATGAGGCGGTTACCCTTCAAGTAAATGGCACGTCCGTTCCGGTGGAAATTCGCGACGGTTATGCAGCGATCAAGCGTCCCTGGAAGCCGGGCGACGTCGTCAGCCTGAAATTGCCGATGCCGGTTCGCCGAGTGATTTCACATCCCAAGATCGAGACGAACCAGGGAAAGGTCGCGTTGCAACGTGGTCCGCTCATGTATTGCCTGGAAGGACCCGATAACGAGCGTGACGTGCCGGGCCTGATTATTAAAGACGAAACCGAGTTAAAGACCGCCTTTAACGCCAAATTGTTGGGCGGCGTGATGACCATCTCCGGCCGGGCCGAATTCGCGAAGCGGAAATCGTCCGGCGGGGTCGAGACGGCCGGCTCGACGCAATTCGTGGCGATTCCCTACTATGCCTGGGCTCACCGAGGACGTGCCCCAATGACCGTCTGGCCGGCTCGGAAAATCGAGGCCGCACGACCCGCGCCGGCCGACACGTTGACCTACACCAGCAAAACCACCGCTTCGTTCGTGCACGTGTCGCTCGACGCAATCAAGGATCAGGTCGTGCCCAAGAACTCGGCCGATAGCTCGGAATCGCAACTCGACTTCTGGCCCCATAAGGGACAGGACGAGTGGGTGGAATTCCGTTGGGACGGGGCCCATCAGCTGTCGAATTGCAAGGTCTATTGGTTTGACGATACAGGTCGCGGGGCGTGCAAGGTGCCCCAGTCATGGAGGATCGTCTACCTCGATAACGACGGCAACTGGCGGCCTGTGGTAACCGATTGCGAGTACGCCGTCGCGAAGGACCGCTTCAACGAGGTACGTTTCGAGTCCGTATCGACCAAGGCGTTGCGCATCGAAGTGAAACTGCAGGAGAAGTGGTCTGCCGGTATTCAGGAGGTCGTGATTGAGTGACTCACTCGATTTTCGCGGTCGCCGGTCGCCTGCGAAGTCATCATCGGACCGGGATGACCGGACCAGGACCAATGTCGCCAGGAATCGGGACGGTTGAGTATTGCCGAGACTCACGAAGTAAGAATGCGTGCGGCGAGCGGTCCCGGATCTTCGGATATCCACGGACCCATTGGAGCTTTTTGTGACCATCGTGACGGGGCACGGATTTTATAGCGAGGCGAATATGTACCGATCTCTTAGCGCCGTTGCGTTCGTGACGTGTTTCTGTGCGGTATCCGCCATGGCGACAGGGACCGGCCGGGCTGACGAACATGCCGGCGATCCCAGTATTCTCGAACTCGATGCTCCGATTACGACGTGGGACGAGGGGATTCCGCTCGGTAATGGATTAACCGGAGGTCTTCTGTGGGGTGGAGGAAGTGACATTAACGTGTCTCTTGACCGGGGCGATCTGTGGGACGAACGATTGCCGGAAATCTATCTCAAGGACAATTGGAACTACGCCACGATCCGCCGGCTGAAAGCCGAAGGGAACCAGGCGGAGATCAGCCGCCTGTTTGACACGCCTTACAATCGGGTTCCCTATCCGACGAAGTTGCCAGGCGGCCGGCTCGTCATGCACCTCGGGCCCAATCAAACCGTCCGGTCTTTTCAGCTCGACATGCGCCAGGCGATCGGTCGAGCTCGACTAGCGAGCGGCGAATTGAAGTGTTTCTTCAGCGCGGTGGCACCGGTGGCCATGCTGAGTGTTCCGGGAACGGCGGTAGAGTACGAATTCGTTCGTCCGGCCGGGCTCGATCAACTTGGGTACGGCCCGGCTGAATTCGGCCAGGCGGATGGCCAGACATGGATGGTTCAGGAAGCGGCCCTCGGTTTAAAGTACGCGGTCGTTGTTGGTCGTCGGCAAGTCGGCGAAGAGACGGAGATGGCCGTTGCAATTACATCGAATCATGACGGCGCAGACCCACTGGCGATTGGGCGACGTCGTGTCGGGCAAGCGTTGGAGTCCGGTTTTACCGGGCTCTTTTCGGCGCATCGCCGGTGGTGGAAAGCGTTTTGGGATATCTCGCGAGTGACGCTGCCCGATGAGCGGATCGCACGGCATTACCAGTTGGTTAAGTATTTCTACGGGGCCGCCTCGCGTTCCACGTCACCCCCGATGCCGTTGCAGGCAGTCTGGACCCGCGACGACGGCAATCTGCCGCCCTGGAAAGGCGATTACCATCACGATCTCAATACGCAAATGACGTACCTGGCGTACCATACGGCCGGCCTGACTGAATCGGGCGAGAATTTTCTGCGTTACAACTGGGAGAGGTTGCCGATCTATGAGAAATTCGCCCAGGATTTCTACGGTGTCCAGGGTGCCATGGTGCCCGGGGTTGCCACACTGGCCGGGAAGCCGACTGCAGGTTGGTCGCAGTACGCTCTGTCGCCGACCAGCGGTTTGTGGGTCGGGCAGTCGTTTGTCTTGCACTGGGAGTATACGCAGGATATGGACTTCCTTCGTAACCGTGCCTATCCCTGGCTCAAGGCCGTAGCCGACGGAGTGATGGCGCTGCTCGAACATCGAAACGGCAAGCTCTACCTGCCGTTAAGCTCCTCGCCGGAGATTCACAATAACTCGCTGCGCGCGTGGCTCACGCCTAATTCAAATTACGACCTGGCGTTGTTGCAGTGGACGACGCAGGCACTTGAGCGCATGGCCCGGCGGCTCGGAAAAACTGATGACGTGCAACACTGGCACGGTTTGCGGCAGCAACTCGACGATCTACTGGTCGACGATCAGGATGTCCTGATGTTTGCGGCTGGCGAACCGTTTAACGTTTCCCACCGACACCATTCCCATGCCATGGCCATCCATCCGTTGGGCTTACTCAGCGTGGAAGGGAGTGAACGCGATCGGAGCATCGTGAATGCGACCCTTGATGCCATATTGGCCAAGGGAACGCAGGCCTGGACCGGCTACAGCTTTTCCTGGTTCAGCTGTATGCTGGCTCGGGGGCGCCGACCGGAAGCGGCCTTGAAATACCTGGTCGACTATGAACGGGCGTTTATCCTCCGCAACGGTTTTCATGCCAATGGCGACCAAATCGGCGCCGGACTTTCCCACTTTCGGTACCGTCCCTTTACGCTTGAAGGCAACTTTCTTGCGATGGAAGCCGTGCATGAGATGCTGTTGCAGAGCTGGGGCGGGCGCTTGCGTGTGTTTCCCGCGGTGAGTAAGAAATGGGCAGATGTCAGCTTCGACTCGCTGCATGCTCAAGGCGGTTATCGAGTCAGTGCCGAGCGAACGGGCGGGCATACGAGTGCCGTCGACGTGACGGCGACCGTCAAGAGCGAATTGAAAATGGAATACCCGTTCCCGGGAGAGCAGTTCACTTTTGACGTACCATGCGAAGTTGTCGGCAACGAGCTCCACTGTTCGCTCGACGCCGGCCAGACCGTTCATCTGCGGGTCAAGCCGTGATGCGACGACCCCAGACGATATAATGAGAGGTTCTGATGCGAAGAACGGAGGTAAAGGGGTCAGGAGTCAATTGTGCGAAGCACCCTACGGGCCGTTCC
>CAYNDU010000587.1:0-3758 GCA_964395615.1 uncultured Pirellulaceae bacterium
CGAAGCACCCTACGGGCCGTTCCGGCAATTGACTCCTGACCCCTTTACCCTAACCAATCCCCGTTCACGGCCTTTGGCCGTGAACGGTTACCTTTTTGGGCGCGTCGACAGCGACCCACGCAGGCAACGAGTCCGATGATGAGCGAAAGGACCGTGCAGGTGCCGGCCGGAATGTCTCCCCAGACTTCGTAACCGCTGAATCGGCCATCCGAAGTCACCTCGGCCAGCAGGATTCCCGTCGCTCGCCGTGGCCCCTGTTCGTGCACGCGCCCGTTCCCGTCGATCGAGGCCGACAGACCCGTGTTGGCTGCGACCAGGAACGGGCGGCGCAACTCGATCGCCCGAAACCGGGCACAATCGAGTTGCATATCGAGGATGCTCGACCCCCAGAACCAGCCGTCATTGGTCAAGTTCACCAGCGCGTTGCTTGTCACTCGCCTCTGATTGAGTTGCGCGACGTGACCACGGATGAGATGAGGCATCACGTTTTCAAAGCAGATGCTCGTAGAGAAATTCAGTGAGCCGGCACGAAAGGCGAGTGGCTGAGTACCGGGCGTGAGCCCGCAAGGTAGTGGAAACAAGTTGTACAGCCATGGAAAACGCTCGCCGAACGGCACGTATTCACCAAAGATCACCGGGTGCATCTTGTAATATCGGCCGACGATCGCGGCCCGTTCATCGAGCAACAAGGCGGCATTGTAACGACGCGTTCCCTGCTGAGTGAATTGCCAGGTAGTGGTGCCGAGTAACCAGTGGACGGGGCGCTGGTCCGACACTTGTCGATTGGCTGCTTGCATTTGCCGTATGATACTGCGGGTCAGCTGTTCGAAGGCCAACTGATTATCGTGCAACGTCGCCGGCGCAGGGACGGTAGGGTCCTTTTCAGTCGACGGCAACTGGTCAATCAGCACTTCGTTGATCGGGAACATCGATTCCGGCCAGACGACCAGGTCAAGAGGCGCAAATTCCTTCGAGGCCCGCTCGGTCAGCTGCCGGTACTCGGCAAGGATTTCAGCCGGGCGGTCGGGGTTGTCTTCGAAGACGGTGTCGATCGAGCCTTGGATCAGGGCCACTCGGACCGGTCGGCCGTTCGGATCGACATGCAGCGGTTCGGTTAATCGGTAGTGGCCGTAGGCCAGGGCTACCAGGGCGGTTGAGACAGCGGGGACCGACGACAAAAGGCGCCCGCGCGTACTGGTCGATTGTCGAACGGACAGCAACGACACGCTCACCAACGCCATGACGAAGCCGACGCCGTATGCACCGGTCAGATCGGCCAACTGGACGAACTGGGTCAGGCTGACCTGTGTATGGCCGAGCAATGCCATCGAGAATCCGAGCGGGCCATATCCGCGCAGTACTTCCACGCCGGTCCAGGTGACCGGCACCACGAGCAGGGGTGAGAGGCGAAGATGGTGGATGCCGGCTCGGGCCAGCGCAACAAACAGCGGCAGGTAGATTCCCAGGTACCCGGCGAGCGCCAGCAACCCGATGTAGTTTGCCCAGTGTGCGAGGCGAATACCCTGCATCACCGCGACCCAGTAAAGCGCGGCAGTGAACCAGAGCGTGACATAGAATCGCCGGCTCTTCCAATCGGGGCGCATTGCCAGGACGGCCCAGCAGACGAAACCGGGCCAGGCCAATGGCCACCAACGAAGCGGTGGCAATGCGGCCCAGAGGAGGCCGACGCCGATCGCCGACCATACCAGCGGAGAGTCGAACGCCGATCGGCCAAGTTTAGAACGGGCGGTCGCGGCGCCCGATGCCCTTCGGTGTTCCCCGGAAGCCAGGCGACGTTTCGAGCGGGATTCGGCGTGCATGGGCGTTCAGGCGCGGGGCAATGAGGACACCAGGGGAACCAACTCAACGGTCTCGCCCGTCGATCGTGCCGATTTTCCCACGGGAAAACAGGCCAGTCCGTTGGCCGACGCGACCGGACTCTGATCGGCCGAACCTCGCCAGCGCAAAGGAGTGACGGCGAGCTGGCCGCCATCAAGTTGTTCGACATAGGAGGGTACGTAAGTCGGTCGGTTACCCTTGTGTTGATAGTCACAAGCGAGTTGTCCGACTAACGGATCGGGAGCGGCCGGGACCAGCCCCTGCATCTGTCGTAAAGCGGGCAGGACGAACAACTGAAAACAAACCAGACTGGCCAGTGGATTGCCCGGCAGTGCAAAGACGAGCGTCCGGCCTTCCTGTGAACATTCATTGTTACCGTGGCAGAACGTTCCAAACCACAACGGTTTCCCCGGTTTGACCGCGACACGATGAAAGACCCGTTGCACCCTCTGTCGCTCCAGTTCCGGCGGAACCAGATCGAGCACTCCGGCCGATACGCCCCCAGACAGAATCAAGAGGTCACGTTTCAGTCCCTCGCGAATGGTCTCGGCCAGCGGTCGCGGTTCATCTCGGCAGATACCGAGATTGGCGACTTGAGCACCGTGTTCGGTGGCCAAGGCCGTCAACATCGGGCCGTTGCTGTTTCGGATCTGTCCGATGCGCGGCGACTGCTCGTGCGGCACCAGTTCGTTGCCGGTGGCCACGACGGCTGCCCTCGCTTGACGTATCACGCTGACGTTTCGGCAACCAGCTTCCGAAAACAGCCCGACGTCTTTCGCGCGAAGCAAGTGACCGGCCTGAGCGATCGTCGCGGATCGTCTCAATGAAGATGCCCGTCGCAAAATGTTCCGGCCCACTGCAACATCGACGGCGTGGATTTCGACGGTTGGGCCGGAGTCGGTCGTGCCATTCGATGTCTCTTCCCGCATGACCACTGCATCGGCACCCTGAGGAATCGGGGCCCCGGTCATAATGCTCATCGCCGTCCCTGGTTGGACAGTCGACGTGGGAACTTGACCGGCCGTGACCTGGCCGATCACGTTGAGCAGGGTTGGTTTGTCATGCAGATCGCCGGTCCGGATTGCGTACCCATCCATGAGCGATTTGTCATACGGGGGCGAGTCGATGTCGCTCACGCTCGGCTCGGCCAACACCTGTCCGACTGCTTCGTCGAGCGGTCGATTGTGGGCAGCTAACGGCCGCGCGCGGTCGAGGATCAGCCGGCGTGCCTCGTCGATCGTAATCATGGAGTCGACTGTATCTGAAGAAATCGGCGCAACATCGAGTGCCCGCACTTGGTCAGGAAACTCTCGGGGTGAAATTGAACCCCGTGGACAGGAAATCGCTTGTGTCGGATTGCCATGATTTCTCGTTCGCCGTCAGGTGACTCGGCCCAAGCCGCGAGCTCAAAATCCTCCGACAGCGTTTCCGGCTCGATCACCAGGCTATGGTAACGGGTTGCCGTCAGAGGGTTCTCCAGTCCTTCGAACAGGCCCTTCCTGTCATGATAGATCTGGTCGGTCTTGCCGTGCATCAGCTGCTTGGCGCGTACGATCCGGCCTCCGGTCGCCTGGCCAATCGATTGATGACCGAGGCATACGCCCAACAGTGGCCAACGACCCATGAATCGTTCGACAACGGCCACGGAAATGCCCGCCTCCAACGGCGTGCACGGTCCGGGTGATATGATCAAGTGTGTCGGCTGCAGCGACTCGATTTGATCCAAAGTAATCTGGTCATTGCGATACACGCGAATGTCCAGAGTGGAGTCAATTTCGCCCAACCGCTGAACGAGGTTGTAAGTAAACGAGTCGTAATTATCGATGAGAAGAATCATCTGCGTTTTTCCCGCGACGGATTCCATGACGGAGGTAAAGGGGTCAGGAGTCAATTGTGCGAAGCACCCTACGGGCCGTTCC
>CAYNDU010000588.1:0-3744 GCA_964395615.1 uncultured Pirellulaceae bacterium
CGGCCTCTTTTTCCCTAGCCCGGGATGCGCGGCACCCCCCCGTCAGCCTCGCGGCGCCCCAGCGAGGGATCGAACAACCCCAGCTCACCCATCCTGGGATTGTCATGGTGGCCGCCGATCACTCCGATGACCTTGGAGGGATCGTCAGGAATTGGGCGGGCGTAAAAAATCGAATTCGGCCAGTAAGAGCTTCCGCCGTAATACTGCCGCTGCTCGGTGCCGTCCGGATTCATTTGGAACAGCAGCCGAGTGTTGGAATGGGGCGTTCCCGAGTACTCCCATCGCGCGTAAAGCACTCGACCGTCGTTCAACACCGTGGGACACCAATTGTGCTCCTGGTCAAAACAAAGCTGCCGGATGTTCTCTCCATCGCCATCCATGCGGTAGATCGTCGCAACGTGCGAACTCCCGTAAACACAGGGCACGCCCACAAAGCAGGCGGTGGACGTAAACAAAACCTGGTCATTGGGCAGGTAACAGGCGTCATAGCTGTCAACATCGACCTGCCGGCCAGTCAGTTGTCGCACCTCTTTTCCGTCGATGCTCATCTCAAACACCTGCCAGCGGCCTTTGGGACCGACCGACGAGAAAAGCGCTCGCTGCGCGTCATAATGCAGATCGATGTCGCCCACGAAAACGTCGCGTTCGGGCTTGTAGACCCTCGAGAAACGGCCCTTTGGGCCGACCGGCGCAAGCGCCACGACCTCGTCATCGAATCCCTTCGTCGGCAGACTGCAGTTACTCTGCCAGTTGCGCGGCAGTCCGAGCGCCGGCGATCGGTCGCCTCGTTTGACCAATAACAGCTGGTCGAAATCCAACAACGGGTTTGCCAGCAGTGCCTCATTGCGCAAGGCGATTAGTTGAGCGTTACGCGTGTTTGTTTCTTGATCGATCTCTGTGCCCGATTCGGTCGATCGACTTGAGTCGGCGACCAGTGCGTCGAGCCGTCTCAGATACGACTTGCCGTTGGCATAACGTCGAGGGAAGGTCGCTTGAAGATCCTCGATCGCTCGCCGCAAGGCTGCCGCATCAACGACATCAGGGTCGTATCCAACGCCGCGCCCCACCGGTTGGCGATCGTCCAGCTTCCGTGCCCCAGGCCGGCTGAGTTTCCAGTCCTTGGGAAATGGACGTGAGCCGGTCAGCCTCAGGGCGACCAGGTGTGGGAAACTGCCCGGACGCGCCAGTCGGAGCGTGTGCTTTCCGGGTGATATGAACAAACGGGTGCCCACTTCCCAGCGAGCACTGCTCGTATTCCAGGAGCCGGTCGTCGTCCGGCAGCAATCGCCCAGCCCGCGCTCATCCAGGTAGAGTTGTACCGGACGTGCGGACGCCGCAGCATAACAGAATTCGATCGTGTAACTGCCGTCCACGGGCAAGTCAAAATCGTATTCGACGACAACCGGCGACCGGCCGCCAAAAGCGACCATCGGTCGGCCGTCAACCCACTGGCGCGTGAACGTCTTCGGATTTCCCCGGTCAAAGGCAAACGCCGGAATCTCGATCACGCCGGCCGAGGGCGGCTTGGGGCCGACCGCAATCGTCGATGATAACGGAAGCAGGAACAAGAGGATCGTCGAGAGTAGAACGAATGCAAAAGTTGGCCGCCCGTGTGCTCGCTCGTCGTTCAGCATTTTGGATCGCTCCTTCGTGGAATTGGTGCGAAACTAATATACTCCCGGAAGCGTGCCGAAACAAATGACGTTCTTCGATCGCTGCGGCATTCGAAGAGGCATCACTCAACGAGGTTCCGCTTACGGTAGCGGAATGCCATCGTACAAGTGAGCAGGTTGGGGTGGTAGCGGCATCGACATGGTGGGCTGCCATCGGGGCGTCGTGGAAGATTGCTATTTTCACGGCGAGGACGGGCATGACAATAGGGAGAGCATTCAGATGAAAGGGGGCTGTTCGGACAACCTCGTGCAGTGCTGTTTCTTTGATCAAGCCGGTGATCGCGGACTGAACCTGGGTGGCTCGACCGGCCTGGCATTTTTCCGACCACGTGTCAGGGATTTCGAGGCCGCTCGGCTGTTGGTTGCAGGCAACCGGTTCTACGGCTGCGAAGCCCCGATCGCCTGGCCGACTTCCGACCATTGCCGAGTGTCGAAACTATCTTCTACCAGCTCGATCCCAAACTCGTCGATGTCGGACGCGAAACGATGCGACTGACGAGCAGCGACCGGCGTTTTCGATCGATCGGTGCACAGGCTTGGACGAAGCTGAGCGACGCGGCATGGATCGATGGCCGACAGGAACCAGCCGGTCGCCCGACTTCGGATCATCGATAGCCTTCGGATCATCGATAGCCTTCTTTCGCGGGAGCGTCGTACCGCATACGATCGACCAGGAAGAAGCGTGGCATCGGGGGCCGTGCCGACCACGCTTCGATCAGCCAGAACGGCTTGGACCAGGAGAAGTACACAATGCTGGCAGGACCAGGGATCCGTGGCTTACGTTTTTGGATGGTCGGTTTCATCTTGATGGTGTGGCTGCTCGCCGAACGGCCGCTGCGGGCCGGCGACTGGCCCCAGATCCTCGGGCCCGACCGCGATGGCCAGGCGACGGGCGAGCATCTGGCGGCCGAATGGCCGTCGTCCGGACCTCGCACGATTTGGCAGGTGCCGGTGGGGAGTGGTTTCGCAGGGCCGGCGGTTGTCGGCAACCACCTGTTCGTATTTCATCGCAAGGGCGATTCCGAACGATTGGAAATGCGCAGTGTTGAAACGGGCGATGTGATCTGGCGTCGCGATTTTTCCGCCAGTTATCGGGGCGGCATCAATCCGGACAACGGCCCTCGCTGTGTTCCGACCATTCATGGAGACCATGCCTACGTCCTTGGGGCTGCCGGCGACTTGCATTGCGTGGCCGTGAACGACGGCAGTGAGGTCTGGTCGCGTGACACAATGCAAGACTTCAACGCTCCGGAAGGGTATTTTGGAGTTGGCAGCACGCCCATCGTGTTGGGTGAGAGGCTGCTGGTCAATGTCGGAGGTACGGACCAATCGGGGGTCGTAGCGTTTGGCTTGAAGGATGGAAAGACACTCTGGACTGCGACCGACGAGCGGCCCAGTTACGCGGCCCCTAGCGCCGCCCGAATCGACGGCAAGCTTTTCGGGATCTTTGTCACTCGGTATAGTGCGTTGGCCATCGAACCTGGTTCGGGCAAGACGCGCTTTGTCATTCCGTTCGGACGCCGCGGACCGACCGTGAATGCGGCCACGCCGCTCGTATTCGATAACCGACTGTTTGTCAGCAGTAGTTATGGCATCGGCTGTCTACTGACACGTATCGACGGTGTGCGGCCGGAAGTCGTCTGGGCCAATGATGAGACGTTATCGAGTCAGTACAACACGGCCGTTTATTCGGATGGCTTTCTTTACGGCATTCATGGACGTGAGGACGGCCCACCCGCCGAGTTGCGATGTGTTGAGGCGGCGACAGGGCACGTTCGCTGGAACGAAACGGGGTTTGGTGTTGCCCACCTCCTGCAAGCCGGGGACAAATTGCTGATCCTGACCATCGACGGCCGTCTGGTCTTGGCGAGAGCCACACCCCGGAAATTCGAGCGTTTGGCCGAATATCGTCTTTCGCGTGAAACAACACGCGCTCTGCCCGCCTTGGCGAACGGGCGGTTCTACTGTCGTACGAACGGCAGCGGCACCGGGAAACTGATCTGCCTGCAATTGCCTCGGTGATCCTCGAGCGTGATTTTGCGTGACGAAAACGACGTTGATCTGCTAAGAT
>CAYNDU010000589.1:0-3744 GCA_964395615.1 uncultured Pirellulaceae bacterium
GCTGGGGCTCTCATATCTCGGTCCCACCTGCGCAACCAGGGCGGCACGTTCCGTGAGCCCGCTCACCCGGCCTGGCCGCAATGCCAGCTCGTCCCGGCGTCGTGCAAGCCACATCGATTGCTCGCTCAGCTCGCCCCGATCTTCAGCGATTTGCCGTTCGATCTCCACGAGTTGCGACGCGAGCCTCTGCTCCGTCTTGCACGCTACCTCGAGTTGTTCCTCGGAGTGCCTTCGTTCCGTTTCCAGATCATCCAGCTTGCTCTGGCACCTGGAAGCCACACGCTGTGCCGCGTCCCGATCCGACTCAAACCGAGTGTATTCGTTATTCAGTTGGGCCACTCTTCGCACGCCATCAAGATGTTCGGCCCTGAGCGCTTCTTCGGCCGCGCGAAGCCGCTCGTCCTCCCCTTTCTCGCTCGTCACCGTCTGCTCGGCGGCGGCCAGTTCCGAGACGAGCTGGTCTTGCTTTTGCTCCGTTGAGCTTAACCGACCAGAGATTTCTTGAAGTCGACCGGCCGTATCCTCGATTCGCCCCGACATGGCGGCCAACTGAGCTCGGTAATGGGCCGCCTCCGTCTCCAGTTCCTCGACATGACGAGTCTCGTGGTCCACCGTCGATTGGCCGGCACCGATCCGTTCGCGCCAGCCGGCCAGCAGATGCTCTTCCTCACGTAACGCCTGGCTCTCGCGAGCGACTTCAGATTCCAGGTCGGCCTGTCGTGTTTCTGCCGCGGCCAGTTGAGCCGCGTGCTCGTCGATTTGCAGCTGAAACTCGGCGACTGCCTGCTGCTCGCTGTCCCAGCGCCGAGTGAGAGATCTCCACTCGGTCATGCCGACCATGGTGCGGAGCTGTTGGAGCCGATCGGAATATTCGCGGTACCGTCGAGCCTTGGCCGCCTGGGATCGGACACTTCGAAACCGATTTCCGACCTCGTCCACGATGTCCGACAGGCGAAGCAGGTTCTGGTCGACCCGCTCGAGGCGCCGCTGGGCTTCAAGCTTCTTGGCCTTGAATCGGCTGATCCCGGCCGCTTCCTCGAACATGGCGCGTCGGTCGCGGGGCGAGGCCTGGAGCAACCGGTCGACTTTTCCCTGTTCAATCAGGCTGTAGGCGTCGGTCCCCACACCCGTTCCACGGAAAAAGTGCCGGATGTCCTTCAGCCGGCACGGCTGCCGATTGATCAGGTACTCGCCCTCGCCACTCCGGTAGACTCGACGAGTGATATGCACCTCGGGCGCGTCGATGGCCAGACGACCGTCGGCATTATCAAAGATGATCGTCGCTTCGGCCGTATTGAGTGGATTGCGCCCGCTTGTGCCGCTGCCCTTGAATATGACGTCGGCCATATCCTTGCCGCGAAGGCTCTTCGCGCTCTGCTCACCAAGCACCCACTTGATCGCATCGACGATGTTGGACTTGCCCGAACCGTTGGGACCGACGATGACCGTGATTCCCTCGGGAAATTCAAATCGCGTCCGATCCGCAAAACTCTTGAATCCGGCAAGTTCCAACGCTTTGAGCATAGGGCCCTATTTCCAGGGGTACGTAACCGATTGACTGACCAATTATCGTGTCCGCCGACCGTTCGTGCTACCCGCGTTGGAATTTTCTACGCGTGCCCGACCCGAGTGGGGAACGCCGTCCGGGCCCGGATGTCCGGGTCGAAGGGCGACCGAGCGGATGGTCGGTCGCTCAGACATGCGGTGAGGGGATCGACGGGACCGGCTTCAGGAAGCTCAGCGGCATGAACACCCGACGATTCGGGTGCCGGCTTTCGCAGCAGCGTGACGCCACCGTCCGGATTCTTCTTCCCGTCATCGGATGATGGTCGCGGACGGTCAGGTCGCGGCACGGCATTGATCGCGACTTTGGCATGCAGATATCCGCGCGAACGCGCGTCCTGCAGCGCTTCGAGCAGGTCACCGTAGTTACCACCCATTTTGACCACGGCCCGAACCAGCCGGTCAACGGTGGCCGGGCAGATCTCCGAAAGGTCCTCGACTTGCCCGGCACCAAAACGGCAGACCTTCAACTGGCCGTCCTTGAGCCCTTTGATCAAGATGTTTTTCCCGGCAAACAAAAAGGCCGGCGGCTCGATGGGCAGTTGGGAACCGAACAAGACGATTTCAGGGCGCACCGACTTTGAAAAATGGATCATAGCCGGTCCGTCTGAGTTGATCACGTGATAGGCAAAACCGCCTCCCAATGCCTCCCCTCGGACCAAGGGATCGGCAGCGTTGCGATAACGTAACGATCGAAACGCACCATATCGTGTCTCGGCACTATCCACCTGTAACAGGTCGGTCAGTGACTCGTACGCGTCCAGATGGTCCATGGCCGCAAGTGCGGTCAGAGCGCGCCAGCGAAGTGCCGGCTGCGACTCGGCGACCTCGCCCAAGATATGGGCCGCTTCCTTGACATCCAGGTAGGCCAGTGATTCGGCCGCGCAGAAACGAACGTCGGCGTCATCGGACGCCAGGCCACGCAGCAACACATGCTGTGCGTCAACGCCGATGGACTCCAGTTGCAAAGCCGCTCGCTCACACGTTATCGGATCAAGCAACTGGCGTTCGAGCGATTCCGTACGCACGACGCGCTGACCGGGAGTCTCATCCAGTGCGATGGCGCGAATCACGCGCACGTAGCGATTGAGATTTCGCTTGTACCGGGAGGGGACCGACAACTCGATGTAGTTGTCCCGCTTCGGCGTCGCCACCCCTCGCTTGCCACCTCGGTCCAAACGGAAGAAACGGGCGTTAATGGCCGCTCCAATCTTGGCACTCTGCCGAACAGACGTGTTCCCTCGCACGGCAAGTCCTAATGGACGGGTGATCTGTGACTGCCCACCACCAAGAACCCGACCCTGCAACTCCAATACCGGGTCGTCCTTGCCACCGTAGAGTGACTCGACCAGCACGTCTCCCTCACCCAATCCCGATATGTGACCCGTGTGTACCTCGTTCTTGAGAACGCGCATTTCGCGCAACCGACAGGGCATCAAGAACCCGCCGCGCAAACTGGTTACCTGTGACTGCGGAGGCAGGATGATCTCGATGTCAAAAGGGTCCCCCTTTGCCACTCCCGGCGGAAGAAACCCCTTGACCACAACCATAGCGTTCCGCTTGGAAGCAAGGAATTGCTCCGGGTTGCGCACCGCATCACGCGATTGAATGTCTCCAATGAGCGCATTCTTCATGCCCGACGGCGGAGGGTCCGAGCCCGTGTCGTTCAACCCGCTTACAACGGCCACGCCCTCGATACGCAGATAATTCAGCCCCAGCGGGACGGTGATGTCGCCGATGGTCTCCAAATCGTCCTGTTCGGGCCCGGCCAATTGTCCCAGGTCCCGAGGCTCCGGGCCCTGCGACCGAATCAGCGGCGAATTGCATCCGAATAAGGGAATGCCCCACACAAACATCAGGCGGATCAACGTTTTCGGCTTCATGCCAGTTCGCGCTCCCTGCATGCAGTCCGCATCCCCTGATTCCGATCCACGGCAGCAAAGTGCGCCGCGGACCGGCCGATACAGGTGTTTTCGGACGATTTCGAGAAGATAGCGGGCGAACCTTAATGCCAACCGCTTGAAGGGTCAAGATCGGTTCGGTACCAACGCCAAAGAGGCCCAAAAGAGGGGGTGCAGGAACGAGCTTCCTTAGCGGTTGGGCTGAGCAAGGTGTTCACTGGAGACTCCAACAGTCGGTGGTATGGGCAGTCGGTGGTATGGGACTCGCGCCGTATGACTC
>CAYNDU010000590.1:0-3720 GCA_964395615.1 uncultured Pirellulaceae bacterium
GTTGTCAACCCCGTGTCGCGCTCGTCGCCCTACCGCGCATTCCCGGCCCCGATGTGGGTGGCCAGGCCCAAGCTTTGAACGGCGCCGGCCGGTTCGTTCCGGGCGGCCGTCGGCTCGCCCGCCTCGGTCCCGAAATCCAGTTTTGGCGGGGCGAGGTTTTCGAGGCCGTCGCCGGTCGCCCCTCCGTCACCGCTTTCTTCCGAGTTGCCCGCCGGTGGGTCGACCGTGTCGCCCGGTTCAATCTTTGGCGGCCCCAGATCGGGGATAGGGATAGGCGACTCGGATCCATTTCCCGTGACGCCACTTCCGATTGCACTGGAACCGTTGGGTGCGGCTCCCGGCGTCCCGGATCCAAGGACGGATGATGACGGCCGGCGCGAGTCGGACGGGAGAACACCATCACCTTGGCGAAGACGAGCGTTGTCCTCACGCAGTTGTTCGAGTTCGTCAATCTTTGCCTCGTAATCGAATTGCAACTCGTAGAGTTGATCTTCGAGCAGCCGTTTTTCGGCATTGACGTTATCGATATAGAGTTGCGTATGAGGGTTGTTTCGGCAGCCGCACGAAAGGGCTGCCAGAAGAGTGACCGCCATTAGCGGTACCTGGAACGCCAAGCGAGCATCCATCGCATCCTCGCGCCCATCCTGGGCTAGTAACTTGGTGTGAGCGGCCTGGCCACTCGATCACCCCTGATCCATCGGGAAGAGCCGTTGCGCTGAGCGGTCCCGGCGCTTCGATCAAGATTCCGGGGTCTCCATATGGTCAATCACCTGATCGATCAACTGGTACTCGCATGCCTCTTCGGCGGTCATGAAGCAGTCGCGATCGGTGTCTTCTTCGATCTTCTCTAACGCATGACCCGTATGTTGGATCAGAATCCGATTCATACGGTCCTTGATACGTTGAAATTCCTTGGCGTGAATCATGATCTCTTCGGCCGTTCCCTGCATGCCGGCCAGCGGCTGGTGGATCATGATGCGAGCATTGGGGAGTGCGAATCGCTTTCCCTTCACGCCGGCGGTCAGCAGGATGGCGCCCATGGACGCTGCCTGGCCGATGCAGTACGTTGCCACATCGCATGTGACGAACTGCATGGTGTCGTAGATCGCCAACCCGGCACTGATACTGCCACCGGGCGAATTGATATAGAAATGGATGTCGGCGTGCGCGTCTTCCGACTGCAAGAACAGCATCTGCGCCACGATCGAATTCGAGACTTCATCATTCACACCGGAACCGAGAAAGACGATTCGATCCTTGAGCAGGCGGCTGTAGATGTCATAGACGCGTTCCTCGCGACCGCTCTTTTCAACGACATAGGGGATCATTGGCATAGCTGGTCAACGCTCCGTTTTGCAAACGTCCAAGAACCTGTTTCGTCACACGGACTGTGCCGGTCGGTCCGCCGGGCCGGCCGACGGATCGGTGGTCAATCCTGATTTGCGTCGTCAGGGCCATCTTCCGGCGGCTTACTGAGCACTTCATCGACCAGACCGTACTCCTTGGCCTCTTCGGCACTCAGAAAGAAGTCGCGATCCGTATCTTTGGCGATTTTCTCGAGGTCGCGTCCCGAGTGTTTGGCAATGATCTCGTTGAGCATCTGTCGATTGCGCAAAATCTCGTTAGCCTGGATCTCGATATCGCTAATCTGTCCACCAACGCCGCCATACGGTTGGTGCAACATGACCCGAGCATTGGGCAACGCATATCGCTTGCCCTTCGTACCTCCGGTAAGCAAGACAGCGGCACCGCTGGCCGCTTGTCCCACGCAATAGGTGGAGACCGGGCAACTGAGGATTTGCATGGTGTCGTAGATGGCCAGCGTAGCCACCACATCACCCCCGGGGGAATTCAAGTAGAAGTGGATATCCTTACGGCGGTTCTCACTCTGCAAGTAGAGCAACTTCATTACCACCTCGTTGGCGTTCCCCGTGTATATCTCTCCCTGCAAGAAGACCACGCGGTTCTCCAGCAACAGATCGCCGAGTGTCAACTGGCGTTGCCGCTGGTAAGACTGGTACGAATACGAATTGCCGATCGGCGCTGGCGTGTATTGGCTCATGCCGTTCTTTCCTCACGCGTTCTGGACGAATAACTGCACTCCATCGACTCGTTCGTCAAAATCGTGCCGGGAGTCTACGATCCACACTCGACTGCTGCACTCTCGCTTGCCGTCACCCCCGGCCAACACCCGCTCGGTTCGGCAACCGGCATAACGGTTCCGTGGCCGGTCATCCCGGGAAAAGAGGCTTCGTGACGGGCCCATCCGTGCGGCGAGATTCTCAAGAACGGCTGGGCGGCTTTTGCAACTCCTGAGCATCACCTCCATGCTTTGCCTCGGGGATTTCGGCCGTCTCGGTAGAACCGCCTAGAGCAAAATTGATGGCCGCGACATCTTCCGATTCAAACGGATCGTAGGAAACCTCGGTGAACTCGGCCCGCGAACAAATCAAGTCGACCACTTTGCGTTCGATGATCTGGTTCCGCAGAGCGTCCATTTGCCCCCGTTTCTCCAACCGAGCACGGACGCGTCGAGGCGATTCGTCCTGCTGATCGGCAATCAAACGGACCTCGTCATCGTAGTCGTCGGGATCCGCCTCGATTTTCTCATCCTCAGCAATCCGTTCGAAAATAAAGTGTTGCTTGAGAAAACGCTCGGTCGACTCCAAACCGTTGCGGCGAATGTCGTTGGCATGCTCCTGAATGTCCTCGTCGGAGAAGCCGCTCGACCGCAACTCCAATACCATCCGCTCGAGTTCGCGTCGAGCCTGGCGGCGAACGAGATCAGGGGGCAATTCCCAATTCGCATCCTTGGTCAATTCGGCAGAGATTTGCTCGCGAAACTGTCGCGTCTGGTGGAAACCTAGCTGACGCTGCATCTCGCCACGCACGACTTCCTTCAGGTCGTCCTCGTCTTCGAAACCGCCGATCGACTCGAGGAATGCCGCGTCAAGCTCGGGAGGAACCAAACGCTGCGCCGCAGTTATCTCGAATGCAACCTCGACTTCTTTACCGCGTACCGCCTCGTTCTCTGCATCCTGACTAAGCTCGACCGTCGTTGTACGCGTCTCCCCTTCCTTGGCTCCGGCCATCAACTGGTCGAAGTTGTTGATCCGGCCGTCCCTTAAACTCAACGTTGGCAATACCGCAACCGAAACGCTCGTCTCGTCGTTCACCACCTGGCCATCGCAACTCGTCGTCAGCTTGACTTCCAGTTGGTCGCCACGTGCGATAACGTCGCCCTCGATCCCCTTCAGTTTGCTGAAACGCCGCAAAAGGCGCTGGACGCGCCGATCGACGTCGTCGTCCGTAAAATCCCGCGTCGGACGGTTCAAAGCCAGGCCATCCCATTTCGGAACATCAAACTCTGGGCGAACTTCGATATCAAATTCGAAAGTGAACGGCCCATCGTCTGGTAGAGACACTGCATCGAAATCAAAGTCGGGTTCGCTGATCGCCGAAAAATCCTGCTCCTCGCTCACCTGAGTGAGCGCGTCCATCAACAAGCTTCCCTTCACCTGGTCGGAAACCTGATCCTTAAAGCGGGATTCGATGAGCTTGCGCGGCGCCCGCCCAGGCCGAAAACCGGGAACCTCCGCCTGCGGCATCATCTCGTCAAACGCCTCTTTCTGATAGCGAGTGACATCCGCCCGAGATATGGAAACGACCACATGCCGCTCGCACGCTCCGGGAGCCTCAACCGTTACCTCCATCGTGAGA
>CAYNDU010000591.1:0-1769 GCA_964395615.1 uncultured Pirellulaceae bacterium
CGCCCAAAGTGACCGGATGCCGGTCGCGGAATCTCGGGCGCATACGCCGACACTTCGCGGGAGCCATTTGCGATGAGACGAAATGTGATCCGGCTGGGCATCGTGGGGATCGGCCTGCTATCGCTTGGGACGCCGTTGATCGGCTCGGAACTGTTGATCGGATCCGCGACTGTGGATATTACTCCCAAACTGCCCGTTGCCCTGTGCGGTCAGTTTCACTTGCGGATTGCTCGTTCGATCGAGACGCCGCTAACGGCCAACGTCGTGGTGCTTGAGTCACGCGACAACGATCGGATGTCCGACATGGCCGTGATGGTGTCGTGCGACCTGGTCTATATCCCGAACGAATTGTTGGCGGCCGTCCGAAGTGAGGTCCATGCTCGAGTGCCGGGCATCGACGTCGAGAAGATCTTCCTCAACGGTACGCACACGCACACGGCTCCGGTCTTGATCGACGGCAAGTATCCCATTCCCGCAACGGGCGTCACACAGCCTGGCGAATACCGCCGGTTCTTTTGCGATCGTGTGGCCGAAGCAATCTCGTCGGCTTGGAGCAAACGCGGCAACGGTGCGGTGTCGTGGGGACTTAGCCACGCCGCCGTGGCCTACAATCGTCGGTCCGTCTACCGTGACGGCTCGGCGAAGATGTACGGACCGACCGACGTGCCCGAGTTCCTTGGTCTTGAAGGCTACGAGGATCAAGATATTGGCACCCTTTTCTTCTGGGACGAATCGGGGACATTGGTGGCCGTGGTCGTAAACGTCTCGTGCCCGTCCCAGGAGGTTGAAAGCCGATCGGCCGTGAACGCCGACTTCTGGCACCCCGTTCGTGAACGGTTAAAGAAACGGTACGGCGATCAACTGTGTGTCCTGGGATGGACCGGGGCGGCCGGTGACCAGTCTCCCCATCTAAGGTATCGACAGGCAGCCGACGAACGGATGCGCCGGCTCCGTGGCCTGACCCGCCTGGAGGAAATCGCAAGGCGCCTCACGCGAGCGGTCGACGACGCATACGACGTGGTCAAGAACGATCGACATTCGGAGGCGGTGCTTGTTCACCGAGTGGAATCAATGCGGTTGCCCATGCGTCAGGTTACGGAAGCCGAACGAGAAGCCGCACAAGCCGCGCGCGATCAGTGCGTGGCTCGCATCAAAAAAGACCCGGCCGTGTCGAGGCAGGTCGAGCGTAGGATAAAGTGGTATCAGACGACCGTGGATCGATTCGAAGAACAGCTCAAGAACCCGAATCCGACGTACGAAACGGAGATCCATGTCGTGCGACTTGGTGACATCGCCATTTGTACAAACGCTTTCGAGTTGTTCACCGACTTCGGCATCCGAATCAAGGCGCGCAGCAAGGCCGTTCAAACATTCGTCGTTCAACTGGCCGGTCCGGGCACGTATTTGCCCACGGATAGGGCCGTACGTGGCGGCCACTACAGCGCCATCGTCGAAAGTAATCTGGTCGGCCCCGAGGGCGGGCAATTGCTGGTGGATTCTACGGTCGATTTGATCAGCCGTCTGTGGAAGTGATGCAGCCGGCCCGGCCCCGCCGAGCATGTGCAGGCGTTTCATCGCGCGCCCGACCTGTGTAACTATTTCCCGCCACGCGGATCGGTTTACAATTCTCTGACGCCCACGGGCCGCTTTCTGACTTGCACGGCGGCCACTTCAGCGGTGTATTCAAGGGAAACTTGAGCCGATCTTGCAAGAAACCGAGTTTTTTTCGATAAATGGGCTCCACGCGGCCGGAATGGCACTCGGTGTGC
>CAYNDU010000591.1:1869-3710 GCA_964395615.1 uncultured Pirellulaceae bacterium
CGTTGCCCTTCACGGCGTTTCGCCCTGAATCGACGGTCTGGCAGGCCGTGTCGCTCGGCGGGATCCGTTGGGCGAGTGCCGTCGGTCGTTTCGGTCCGGATGGTCAGCGGGTGAAGAGAACGATTTTGGCAAGGAGGCCGAAGGCATGACTGACTACTGGGAGCCCACTCTGTTCGTGGCGACCTGGGTCGTCCAGTTGCTGGGATTGCTGGCGATCGTGATCCTCGGGCGTTGTTCACCGGAAAATCGTCACGCGGGGTGCAACCAGCTCTTTCTGGCCCTGTTATTGGTGGTTGGCGGAATGACCGCCCTGCTGGCAGCTTCGGGAGACGCGACCTGGATGATGTCTGGGACGACTCTATCGATTATGACGATTTCAGTGACCGTTGATCGGCGACGTGATGCCCATGAAATGGCTGCATTCTAAGGGGGCCACGCTGTCCGAGGACCTGAGGCGACAGGTCCGTGAAGAGTCGTAATTCCCGTTGAAACTTCTATTTGCGTCACACGGGTTGCGATCCGCATTCCAGGATCCACTGCGAACATCGGTAAAATCCAAAAAAACCTACCTTTGGACAGCGTCGGTTACCGACAACTACTATCGGGCAGAAGACTCGGACACCGGCGTTGCGCAGGGGGGCCTGCTGGCCAGTTTCGGTGAAACACGTCCTTGCGACGTCCCACCATTCCCCCTCGTTGCCTGCCTGCCGAGCTCGCCAGTTTTAGCGTGTGTTGGATGAGCCGCGCAGGCCACGCCAGACATTGTGACCCCGCTTTTTGTTGTCTCGCAAGCGACCGAACGCTCGGGTGGCCCGATCCGAGGGCCGACGAAAGTGGTAGAGCAGCGGATGACGGACGGACGACCGACGAAATCAAGGAGTTTAACCTCAGGAGGGGGGACCCATGCGACGTTTACTTGTAGGAATGGCGATAGGTATGTTCGCCACCCTGTCGCCCTGCTGGGTGCATGCTGACGATCAGCAGATTGCACAGCAAATCGTCCAGCAATTGCGACAACAAAAGGCAGATGGAAACTTGACCGGATTCGGCATCGACCTGGAGGTCGAGAGTGGAATCGTCTGGCTCAAAGGCCATGTTTCCTCGAAGCAGCAGCAGCACGATGTGTTGGACATCGTCCGACATATTAGGGGTGTCGAGCAGGTCGTTAACGACTTGCAGGTTAAGACGACCAAGTCGACCAACCCGGTCCGGCCTGCGGTGCTCAAGACGACGTTGGACTCGAAACTGCTTAAAAAGCCCGGCCAATTGCTTGCCAGTTTGAACCGCAACGTCAAGAACGCGTTTATCAGTGAAGAGACGCCGATTGACGGGACCGAAGTCGCCCCCTCGTTGGCGAAAGTCGCTCAGAGGGTCGAACGGCAGGTCCCAGCCCGTGGCGACACGAGCATTGCCTCCGATGTGATCTCGAAACTTAGCGCGAAGAAAGACTCTGGCGATCTGCGGAACTTCGACTTGGACGTTCAGGTGAACAACCAGGTTGTCTGGCTTTCAGGCCGAGTGGCGTCGAAGGACCAGCAGACGTTGGTGTTGGACGTCGCCCGTCGCATCAGTGGCGTCAAGCAGGTCGTTAATGATCTGCATGTGCAACAGGTCATTACGGCCCGTACCGCCTCGACACCCGTTCAACCGGCGCCGGTAACCCCCGCAACGGTCGAAACGACGGTGGCTGCCTCTCAGCCAATGCCGGCTGCCTCGGCCCGTCCGCAGCCAATGCCGGCTGCCCCGGCCCGTCCGCCGCCCACGCCGGCTGCCCCCGCCCGGCTGCAGCCGATGCCCGGCGCTTCGGCCCAACACGTGCCCCCCCCCTTCTCACCCGCCCA
>CAYNDU010000592.1:0-3708 GCA_964395615.1 uncultured Pirellulaceae bacterium
CAACACAGTGCGGGAGGGCCCGGAGACGGCTCACCTCCTGGGCGTCCAGGCAGGGGATGAGCGCCCCGCGGACGGAGAGCCGCATCCGGTTGCACGCGCCGCAGAAGCGGCCGCTCAACGCGCTGATGAACACGACCGTCCCCTTCGCGCCCGGGAGACGGAAGTATTCCGCGGGAGCGTGGGCCACCGGTGGAGCACCGCTCGTCCCGCCCGAAGCGACTGGTGACTGCCGGGAGGGAGCCGAAACGAACCATCCGTGTGAGTGAAGGCACACGTTACACGGACACTCAGGCGCCTCACCAAACGGTGATGACCCGTGCCGCCTCACGTCACCCGTACCAACCGCGGCTCTGCGGTCGGTCGCCCGCCGTGGCCGGTTTGGGCCAGAGTTTCCGGGACGGCAACTCTTGCAGCACGCGTCCGATTGGTTCAAAGTGGAGGGTGGCAAATGGCGTGGAACTGTAGATTGGGGCCGGGAGCCGCGTCGTGTTGATGTTGTCCGTCGGCCCCAAAGCCAACTGGAGTGACTTGGATGAACAGCCTGATCGGTTTGAGCGTGTGTCTGGCGGTCCTTTCGGCCGACTCTTCGGAAATGGTTTACGCGTCGACCAGGCCTCCCGCGTCGAGTCTCACGGCTGCGCGCCTGTCCGAAGTCGACGATGACTTTCAGTTTCAAGGCGAGTATCTGGGCCTTCTCGGGTCACCCGAGCGCAGCGAAGATCGTATGGGGCTGCAGGTCACGGCCCTCGGTGGAGGGCAGTTCAGCGCTCAATCCTATTCAGGCGGCTTGCCTGGAAACGGAGCGGATCTATCTACGTGCGAAACTTGGAAGGGTCGGCGGACGTCCGGTCGCCTGGTCCTCCGCCTCCAGGATCGCACATTGATCGTGGCGGACGCAGTGGCCCGAGTGCGGGACGCTCAAGGGAATCAACTCGGACAACTCGGCAAAGTCATGCGCATCAGCAAGACAATGGGCACCAAGGCGCCCGTGGGAGCGACCGTATTGTTCGATGGAGCTACCCACTCACAACTCGATAACGCCCGCACCACGCCGGAAGGTTGGCTCCTGGCCGGCGCAGTCACACGGGCGGCCGTGCATGACTTCCAGTTGCATTTGGAGTTTCGCGTGCCCTACAAACCGGCGGCTCGCGATCAGGGTCGAGGCAATAGCGGGATCTACATACAGCAACGATACGAAGTCCAGGTGCTCGACTCATTTGGTCTTCCGCCGGTCTTCAATGGTGCCGCCGCACTCTACCGGCAGCGTCCTCCATCCCTCAACATGTGTTTTCCGCCCCTCACCTGGCAGACGTACGATATCTACTTCCGCTCCGCTAGATGGGACACTTGCGGGAAGAAACGGGCCGATGCGCGCATCTCAGTTTTGCACAACGGCGTCCTGGTCCATGCCGACCAGGTGGTGCCGAGCAAGACGGGCCACGGAAAACCAGAGGGCCCCATCGACCTGCCGATCCTGTTCCAGAATCACGGCAACCCGGTGCAGTATCGCAATCTGTGGTTGGTCAAATTGTCCGACACCGAAAAGAATGCTCGACGTCGTATCACACGACGACGCCGTTGAGACGCCGCCAGGCACTCGATGTTGTCGTCGTTAGAGTCGGCCGAAAGTGACCATGCACATATCGTCGCTCTGATCGCCTTGCCCGATAAATGCCCGAACGTCATCGACGAGCGCGCGACCCTGTGCCTCCGGGGAGCCGGATGTACGTCGGACGCACTGCCTAATCCGCTCGATACCATAAAACGCCTCGGATTCGCTCACCGCTTCATTCAAGCCGTCCGTGTACATCGTCAACGACTCATTGTTAGCCAGTTCGATCTCGGAATGTTCGTATTCGTTGCCGTTCATTATTCCCAACGGAAGCCCCGTCTGGGCAACGGCACATTCAACAATCTCGCCCGAGGCTTGACGATGGATCGGCGCCATGTGCCCGGCGTTGGCGATCGCAACACGGTTCCGTTCCGGGTCAAGCACCGCCAGCACGGCCGTGACGAATCGGTCGAGGTTCAGATCGCACATCCGTTCGTTGAGCGTCGTCATGGCCTGACCGGCATCTTCAGCCGTGGCCAACGAATAGCGTGCCTCGGCCGATAATTTCGCCATCAAGAGAGCCGCGGCGACCCCTTTCCCCACGACGTCTGCCACCACGATTCCAACTCGCCCTTCGCCGAGCGGTACGTAATCAAAATAGTCCCCGCCGACCTGGTTAGCGGGCTGGTAGTAGTCAAAGAACTGATATCCGCCCACGTCAGGGCGTTTCTCGGGCAGAAACCCGTGCTGAACTTCGTGCGCGAGCTCCAGGTCGCGTTGGACAACTCGCTGCCGTAAGGTTTGTTCGTGGAGTTGAGCGTTGTCGATGGCAATACTCGCCTGAGTGGCCACCGCCAGGAGGACCTCCAAATCGCCCTGCTCAAACTTCTTGCGTTGCCGCGTCGTGTCGATCTGAAGGACGCCCATCGACTTGCCTTCGCCGTCGATCAACGGAGCACACATCATCGACCGTATTCGAAGCTCGGCAATGCTCTGCGCCTTGTTGAAGTCCGGGTCCGACATCATATCGGCCGAGAGAATCCCTTCCTGCGTCTCCATGACGCGATTGACGATCGTACGGCTCACGCGAATTGTCTCGGCCATGTCATCTCGATAGGCACGCGACCAGCGGGGAACGAGTGTTCCATCTTCAGCCTGCAGCGCGATAAACCCGCGGTCGGCCTGCACGAATATCTTGAATAGACAATTCAAGACCTGCGGCAGGACCGCATCCAATACCAGTGCTCGCCCCAACGCCCGGGTAATCTCCAACAAAGCGTTGAGCTTCGCCTCGGGACTGGCCATTAATTGAATCGAACCACGGCTGGATGAAACACCCACCTTCGACATGATGGTCGAAGTGCTCGAGTCGGCCTCGTCCTCGACAAACAGAATATCGCCTATATTCGACTTCAACTCGCCCGTGCGAAACAGAAACCGCAAACTGCTGAATCCAACCTCATCTCCGTCCTTGAGCTTCTGAGGACCGTCGCTCAGTTCGAGCTGCCGGTCATTGAGGTACGTGTGGTTACGCGCTCCCAGGTCCTGAACAAAATACTCCGTACCATCGAACGTGAACTTGGCGTGCTGCCGGCTGATCTCATTGCCCTCGAGGATGAGATTACGGTCCGGATGGCGACCGATATAACACTCGCCACCTTTGAATTGCAGGACGCGACTTGGCTCTGCCCCGTCGATCGATGCAAGATAGGCCATAGGCGCACACCCCTTCCCAGCCGCTTCAGAGACACTTCGGGACCCGCGGAGGAACGCCCAACGACGGGCGACAACCGTCCCAACGGGCGACGGAAGGCCCTTTCCCTTGGTCTTCCGACACGAGTCCGAAATGATCCACATCCTGGACCCTAAGTAGCCTGATTCTAGTCCCACCGAGGGTTGATCGTCAACCAAGCGTGTCATCGGGTATCGTTGCGACCGTATTCCAATACGGTCTTTCGAGCCCGGCCCGATTTCGCTAGACTCCTAGACGTCGTCCCAAGGCCCGCGCCCCGGTCGTTGAAAAAAGCGGCTTCGAAACTCGGTGGCCCAACCGGCCCTTTCGAGTTGGCCCTTTCGAGCTGGGGTAGGCGACACGCGTCCGAGGCACCTCGGATCGGAGCAGGCCAATCAATGGCAACTGGCCCCTAGTGTAATGG
>CAYNDU010000593.1:0-1672 GCA_964395615.1 uncultured Pirellulaceae bacterium
AACGTCGGGGCGCCGCGACAGACGCGCGCGGACCCGCAGGAGCGCCCTGCCGCGGCCCGGACGTCGGCCCGCGAGACGCTTCCCCAACAGGGAATTCTGTTGGTCCTGTCGGTTGCCTTGTGTGGCGGCGTGGGGATGCTGTTTCTCGTCCGCAGTCTCGACGGTCCGGTGGTCGTCGACGACGCCGAGGACTTGCAGGCGATTACGGGACTTCCGGTGATCGGCAGCCTGGCCATTGATTCGACCTCCACCGACTGGGGCGGGCTCGAGTTTCGCCGTCGTCTGGCTCGGCGCGTCATCCGCGGCAGCGAATGCTTGTTGGGACTCCTGGTCGCGATTTTCGTGATGGGACTGATTTTGGACAATCCCCATCATGCCCAATTGACCAAAGATCCGTTCGGTGGTTTCGCTGCCCTGGTATCGAGAACCTGGTCGGTCTTGTGGTAGTCGGTGGCGAACGATCCAGGTCAAAAACGGGCTGACACAAGAGTCATTCAGTCGACAAAGAAATCGGTCAAATACGGCTCCCGGTTGAAGACGCGGAAGTTGGTTCGCCGATCAAACCGGTGGGAAGCAAAGCGAAAAGCGCACGACAATGAGCGAGCGAGTCTGGCCGACCGGGGGCGACAATTCGGTGAGGCCAAGACGTGAACGGTACCGTCGTCAATGATCCTGAGGGACAAGGGGCCCGTTAAAAATGTACGAGTCTTTTTTTGAATTGGCATCCAGACCGTTCCTGGCGGCTCCGCTGGCCGAACGATATTTCCCGTCAGCCTCGGCCGAACACGCGCGAGAGACCGCCGCACGTTGCATCGACGGCGCGTTGGGACCGGTCGTCATCTTCGGTGGCGCGGGCACCGGAAAGTCGACCCTTTGTCAAGCCGTCGCGGGTCAATATGACCGCCAGTTTGCGATCGCCATGCTGGCCAGCGCCCGGCTCTGCACGCGTCGAGCTCTCTTGCAGAATATCCTGTTCGAAATCGGACTCCCGTATCGAGAACGCGAGGAGGGTGAACTCCGACTGTCCTTGATTGATCACCTTGAGCCCGGCAACGGCCCGCCCAACGGCCTGTTATTAATCGTGGATGAAGCCCACATGCTTCCCCTGAGATTACTTGAAGAAATCCGGATGATCACCAACCTCGTCCGTGACGCTCAGCCTCGGGTCCGGTTGGTCCTGGCCGGAAATCTGAGTTTTGACGAGCGTCTGGCCAACCCACGACTGGAGTCGTTCAGCCAACGGATCGCCGCTCGCTGCTACCTGCAAGCGATGAACCGCGAGGATACGTGTGCCTACATTCGTGCCCAGATTGCCACAGTCGGAGGCGAATCGAATTGTGTGTTTGAAGAGGAGGCCCTGCACGCCGTCTTTCAGGCCACCGATGGAATTCCCCGGCTGGTTAACCAGGTCTGCGACCACGCTATGATGCTCGCCGCCGTCGGACGACAGCCGCTCATCAAGGTTGCCGGGGTCGAAGAAGCGTGGGCCGATCTTCAGCAGTTGCCGACTCCTTGGACTCCCGATGACGGGGCCGCGCCACCCAACCCGCGCGATATCCTGGAATTCGGCTCGCTCGACGACGAAACATGCGGCGAGTTGGATGGCCCCGACGCCATCGCGGGCGATGCGATCGCGGGCGACGCGATCGCGGGCGATGCGATCGCGGGCGAT
>CAYNDU010000593.1:1772-3694 GCA_964395615.1 uncultured Pirellulaceae bacterium
CGCGGGCGATGCGATCGCGGGCGACGCGATCGCGGGCGATGCGATCGCGGGCGATATGATCGCGGGCGCATTGAACCTGGTGAGCGAATTCGACGAGGGAGATCGAACCGAGGGCCCCGAATGTGAACAGGCCCAATCGGGCAATCCCGAGTCTGGCGACCCGGAACCGGTCGTTGATCACGGAGTCCAAACCTCCGACACCGCAGATCCGAGCCTGCGGATATGCGACGACGAGCCGATATCGGGCGATTCACGTGCCAACGTTTCGGCAGATGCTGACGACGAGTGGGAACCGGATCGTGTGCCTTCTACCGGGCCCGCCGGACTCGAATCGCGAGCCGACGAGTCACCGGTTGTGGCGCGAGCGGAGGACGGGATCGACTCTATCGAAGCCGGCCTGGCAATAGTGGCCGATGAAGACGCCTACGAGGCGTCGTCAACCTCCGCTTCCCAGGATGCAGACGAATTTCGGCCGCAGTCGACGATTGGCCCGGAAATTGAATTGGTTTTTCACCAGGCTCACGACCCCTTCCAGGAACGATTTGAAGAGGAAGAAGTGATCGTCGATCCGATCGCGTCGATCGGCGCGTTGCAGGCCGAATCGGTCTCGCCGGCCGAGGTACCAGGCCCTCAGACCGTGCGTTTCCCCCAGCCGGTGTCGCCCGAGGAATCGCCAACGACGGCGCCTTCCACTTTGGCGGCCGACGACCCGGTCATGCCACCGGAGCCCGAACCAGCGATGAACGCCCCGGCCGAGAGGCATGGCGAGTGTGAACCGGCCGCTCAAAGCGACCACCAACCGCCGCATGATGCTCAGGGCGATGAGCCAGTCAGCGAAGAGCAGGCGTCTGGCGACGAGCAGGCGCCTGGCGACGACCGTGATCTTGTGGAACTGGTCGAAACGGCCACCGGAGCCAGTCCGGCGCCGGCACCGGCAGTCAAACGTCGTCAATACCGTCAGCTGTTTGCCAGTCTTCGTGAGCGATGAAACGTCCGTACCGACGTGCGACGTGGACCACTCGGAACAAAGGGAACGTCGGGATATGAGCCAATCTCTGCAAGTCCTTTCGCGACGGTCGACCGACGGAGGAGCCAGGACGCACGTTCCGTGCGGTGATCCAATGAGCATCATTCAAAGGCCGGTCACGGCGTACGAAGCCCACTTGGCCAAGGGGCCGGACAATACAACCGTGGGTCGCCAATTACGTCGCCTCGTAGACCGCCTCCTGCACGACTTTCCCCCGGAAACCGGTGGAACCGTTTTGTTGTCGGCCATCTCCAACGATTCGCTGGCTGCCGACGTGGGCGGAATGTTGGCGAGCGAGCTGAGTGGGCGACAAGCGACACGAGTGACGCTGTTGGATGCCGACCTGAATTCCCGGACCCTGACTCGGCGGTTCGCCGCGCTCAATGAGCCGGGATTCAGCGACGCCCTTGAGGATAAGATGATCGGATCGATGCCCCGGCTGGCCACTTCGCTCGAACGGGTCCATTTCGTCAGCGCAGGTACTTCCACGATTTCCGATCGCAACCTGCGTTGGGAGGCCGTCCAGGCATCCTTGGCCGAACTGGCTGGCGGATCCGCCTATGTGCTCGTCGTCACCGGTGCCAGTCAAACGGAGACGACCCGGGCGTTGGCCCGATATTGCGACGGAACCTACCTGATTGCACCGGTGGGGCAGGCGGATCGGTCCGAAACCAGCGAGTGGGTCCGTCAATTATCAGCCGGTTCCGCGAGGATCATGGGCTGTATCGCCACTCACCCCGTGGGGGCACCGGGCCTCAATCGACCGAGTGCCTCGCGGCGTTCGCGAAGCACCCGCCAAAGCGGGCGCCGGCCGCTTCGCAAGAGTTCGAGGTAAAGGGGGCAGGAACGGGCTCGTTTTTTTTTGTAACCGTTCACGGCCAAGGCCGTGAACGGC
>CAYNDU010000594.1:0-3681 GCA_964395615.1 uncultured Pirellulaceae bacterium
GGTGGTCTGCCGATTTGGATGGGATTTTGGCTGGTCGTTGGCCATTGGGGCCGGCGCGGCGAGTGTGGCACTGGTGATCAGTCTTCCTTTGGCCTGGCTGGCTTGGCGAGGAGGCATCTATCGGGTCCCGGCGATCATCGTCGCGTCTGTCAGTCTGGCCGTGCCGGGACCGCTCGTTGCGCAGCTGATCGTGGGCCTGTTTTCCGCCCGGGATTGGCCCTTGGTGGCATGGCTCTTCGATCGCACGTTGACGGCGCCGGTCCTGGCCGAGAGTATTCGTGCGATGGGTGTGTTGATATGGGTCTGTTGGACCGGGCTGCGGCCGGACCATCAGTTGTTAGTGGAATCGGCTCAAGTCGACGGAGCGGGGCCTTTGCGAACGCTGTGGCACACGGGGGTTCGGCCCTATTCGCGGTGGTTGGGTACAGCCTGGTTGATCGGATTTCTCCTGGCGGCGACCGACCTGGCAACCACCATTCTGGTTGTTCCGCCGGGCGTGATCACCATCACCATGCGTCTGTTCGATTTCTTACACGCCGGGTCGCAGAACGAGGTGGGGGCCATTTGCTTGACGATTTTCGTCAGTGTTGTCGTGGTGGTGGGCCTGTTGAACGTTTTCCATCATCGTCGTTCGCCGAAGGCATGGTGATGAGGGCATGGTGATGAGGGCGGCTCGCATTTCTCGAATGTTCGCCCGGTCCCGCCCGTGCGAAGGTTGCTCGATTGTGCGATAATGGGTGACAGCTCTGGCCGTTTCTTGTCGTGAGATCGGAAGACGTGAGACGAGGTTGTCCTGGAGCGACGACGGTAAGGATCACGAATCCCGATCCGCGCACTGTTCGAGCTTTCAGAAGAAGCTGGTCAATCGGACGGGATTCAAGTGTTGCATGAGCTGTGCCGAGGAGAAACGGTTGTTGATGAACCGGACGGAAAACTGCCGATGGGCGTGGTGTGGAAGCGTGCTCCTTTGGGCGTTCTTGGGCCGGTCGCTCCTGGCGATCGAGACGATCACGTTGGAGCGTGACGGCAAGACCATTCAGACGTCGGGACGAGTATTGGTTGAGGCGCAGGACGGCGGCCTGTTAATGGTAGCGCCCGACGGTAAGCTGTGGATCATGCAGCCCGAGGAGATCCAGGGGCGAGCCAGTTCGGAGCAGGCCTTCCAGGCGTTTACCCAAGAGGAACTGGCCGAGCGACTACTGCAGGAGTTGCCACAGGGGTTTCGCATCCACTCAACGGCACACTACGTCATCTGCTACAACACATCGCAGTCGTACGCGGGCTGGTGCGGGGCCTTGTTCGAACGACTTTACCGCGGGTTCTACAGCTTCTGGAAGAACCGCGGCCTCAAATTGGCCGAACCGGAATTTCCTCTCATCGGCCTCATCTTTGACAGCCAGGCCAGTTACGCTGCCTATTCGCGGAAGGAACTTGGTGCGGCTGCTACGTCGGTGATCGGGTACTACAACATGCAAACCAACCGGGTGACCATGTACGACTTGACCGGTGCCGACGGATTGCGCAAGTACCAACGCCGGGTTAGCTCGGCAGCTCATATTAATCAGATTCTGTTGCGACCGGGGGCCGAGCGGACGGTGGCGACGATTGTCCACGAAGCAACTCATCAGCTGGCCTATAACAGCGGCCTGCAAACGCGATACGCCGATAACCCGGCCTGGGTCAGCGAGGGAATTGCCATTTACTTCGAGACACCCGATCTTCGGAGCTCAAAGGGATGGCGCAACATTGGTGCTGTCAACCGGGTGAATCTGGCGCAGTTTCGCCGATCGCTGCCGAGTCGAACTCCCGACGCGCTGGTGAAACTGTTGACCGATGATACTCGTTTTCGCAACACGACCACCGCTCGCACCGTCTACGCCGACGCTTGGGCCCTGAACTACTTTCTACTTCGGGTCCACTCCAAGGAGTATTCCTCGTATCTGGAGAAACTGGCCCGACAGGAACCGCTGGTCGAATTGACCTCGGCCGAACGCGTCGCTCGGTTTCAACAGGCGTTTGGTGACGACCTGGAGTCCTTGAATGAAGAATTCCTGCGATACATGCGCCGCGTGCGCTGATGATGAACGCTCACAGACCTCACTGACAAATTCAGCCTACCAGAAGGAGCCCTCCATGGACCGCCAAGAGACGTCGCACGCAACCACCCGCCGCTCATTTCTCGGAAAGTCGACCGCTGCAGTTGTTGGAGGAACGATCGCCGCGACGATGGCCTCGGCACGAGCTGTGCACGGATCGGATACAGAGATTCTCAAAGTCGGCCTGATCGGTTGTGGGGGACGAGGCAGCGGTGCGGCGGCCAACGCGATGCGCGCCGAAGACAACGTACGACTGACGGCCATGGCCGACCTGTTTGGCGATCGTCTGGAGCGATCGCGAGGTAACCTGACCAAGGCGTTGGGAGATAAATTCCAAGTTACCGAGGATCGCTGCTTTACCGGATTTGATGCCTATCAGCAGTTGATCGATTCGGGCGTCGACGTGGTCATCCTGGCCACCTCGCCCCACTATCGCCCACTCCATCTTCGAGCGGCGATCGAGGCCGGCAAACACGTCTTCTGCGAAAAGCCCGTGGCCGTGGACCCGGTCGGTGTGCGGCACGTTCTGGAGTCGACGGAGCTGGCTCGCAAGAAAGGTCTTTGCCTCGTTTCCGGGCTCTGCTGGCGTTACGATCTGGGCGTGCGGGCGACGATCGGACGTATCAAGGACGGTGCCATCGGTGACCTGGTGGCCGTCCAGGAGAACTACTTGACCGGAACACTCTGGCACCGAGGGCACGAGGCCGATTGGAGCGACATGGAATACCAGAACCGTAACTGGTATTACTTCACCTGGCTGTCGGGAGATCACATTGTCGAACAGTTCATCCACAGCCTCGATAAATCACTCTGGTTGATGGACGATCAGCCGCCGGCCAAGGCGTTTGGGCTTGGAGGCCGCCAGGTCCGAACCGACGAGAAATTCGGCAATATCTATGACCATCATGCCGTTTGCTACGAATGGGACAACGGCTTCAAGTGTTTTGCCTATACGCGACAAATGAAGGGTTGCTACGGAAACGTCGAAGATTACGTACTCGGATCCAAGGGAAGTGCCCAGGTCCTGATCAAGGGCCAACAAGGACAAATCAATGGTAAGCCGGTCTTCGAGGGGACCAAGCCCAGCATGTACGATCAGGAGCACAAGGAGCTGTTCGCCGCCATCCGAGCCGGGACTCCGATCAATAACGGGCGCTACATGTCCTACAGCACGATGATGGCGATCCTGGGCAGAGAGGTCTGTTACACGGGTAAGCAGATTCAATGGGATGATCTCTTGGCCAGCGATTTGAAGCTTGGACCCGAGAAGTACGAATGGGGTGAGGTCGTGCCGCGACCGATCGCACTGCCCGGTACGTAGTGCAAACCGGCCCGCTGCCCGTCACGCAGGATTTCCGAGGCAGCCGCGCGTCGTCCGTCAGTCGCGCCGATCGCGTTCCGGCACGACCCGGTCCTCGGAAACACCGTGATCTTTCCGATCGTTGTTCGGGCCCGTGAAATAAACGGCTGGTGCTCTGCCAGCTAGCCGGGATTATTCACTGAAGTTTCCATTATCAGTTTAACGGTAATCGTTCACGGGGAAAAAACTGATATTGGTGAATTCTAGCATGTTGGGTAGGTTTTT
>CAYNDU010000595.1:0-3660 GCA_964395615.1 uncultured Pirellulaceae bacterium
CCTGACCCCTTTACCCTCTAACCCCTTGTTGCATGATATGTTATAAGCTGCACGATCCCCTCTCAAGCGGGTTCCGTGTCCCTCAGGTTCAAAGGGGGCACGTCAGACAA
This sequence comes from uncultured Pirellulaceae bacterium, assembly GCA_964395615.1. Classification (GTDB taxonomy): domain Bacteria; phylum Planctomycetota; class Planctomycetia; order Pirellulales; family Pirellulaceae; genus CAYNDU01. The sequence continues at coordinate 111 of CAYNDU010000595.1, forward strand.
GCCGATTCGTCCTATACTTGGACGAAGTTCTCACCGGCAGCCACCTGTTTTCCTTCTGCCGCGCCAATGATTCGGGCCTCGGCCGGGGGAACGATGGGCGCGGAATTTACCGAGGAAAACGGGTTCCGACTCCTGCCGCCCGGTTGCATGAATGAGTGCGGTGGCAAATCCACCCAGCGTAAGAGGATTGACGATGACCAGATATTTGGTGACCGGCGGTGCAGGGTTCATTGGTTCGCACATTGCCGAAGCGCTCGTGGCTCGAGGTGACCAGGTCCGAATTCTTGACAATTTAAGCACGGGCCATCGCCACAACGTGTCCGCCCTGGGAGATGAAGTCGAGTTTCTTGAGGGCGACGTATCGGACCCGCAAGCTGTGGCTCAGGCGGTGGAGGACGTGGACATTGTTTTCCACGAAGCGGCCCTGGCGTCCGTGCCCCGCAGCGTCGAGGCGCCGGTCGACACCAACCAGGCGTGTGTGACCGGTACCGTTACGATTCTGGACGCGGCCCGGCGAGCGGGCGTTCAACGCGTGATCTATGCTGGATCGAGCAGCGCTTATGGAGACCAACCGAATTCTTCGAAACGAGAAACGGACCTGCCTCACCCGATGTCGCCCTACGCGGCGGCGAAACTGGCGGGCGAGCAGTACCTGGAGGCTTTCCACCACACGTACGGCCTGGAGACCGTCACCATTCGGTACTTCAACGTTTTCGGCCCACGTCAGGACCCGGATAGCCCCTATTCGGCCGTTATCCCACTGTTCATCACGGCGTTACTCTCCGGCCGTCAGCCGGTCATCTACGGGGACGGATTGCAATCTCGCGATTTTACATTTGTCCAGAATATCGTGCATGGGAATTTGCTGGCGGCTGAGGCACCTTCGGAACGTGTTGCCGGGCGAAGATTCAATGTGGCAAATGGCCGGTCGGTGACATTACTCCACCTGATCGACACGCTCAACAAAACGCTCGGCACCCAGGTGGCGCCTCAGTTCGCCGAGGCGCGCGCCGGTGATGTTCGCGAGAGTCTCGCCGATATCACGGCGGCTCGATCGGCGCTCGGCTATGAACCGCAGGTCGATTTCGCCGACGGCCTGCAGCGGTCCATCGCCTATTACCGATCCCTAGTCTCATCGACCCACTGAAGCACTGCACCCCTCTGCCACTCAGGCGGTCGACCCATCATGAGCCCACCGGTCCGAATCCTGGTCGCTATGGCGACCTTTAATGAACGGGAAAATCTGCCGCCGCTGATCGAGCAGGTGGAGCAGATTGCGCCGGCGGCCGACTTATTGGTCGTCGACGATAACTCGCCCGACGACACCGGCCGATGGGCGGCCGACCGAGCGGAACGCGACAAACGACTGCGCTGCTTGCACAGGCCGACGAAGCTCGGACTCGGCTCGGCGTCCGTGGCGATTTTGAAATTCGCCGTTGACCACGACTACCAGATTCTCATCACGCTCGACGCCGACGGGAGCCACGATCCCAGGTACATCCCCAAACTGCTCGAACGATTGGAGGGCGGACGGGATCAATCGCCCGTGGATGTAGTGATTGGCTCGCGTTATGTTCCCGGCGGCGGCACGACCCACTGGCCCCTGTACCGTCGTCTCATGAGCCACCTGGTCAATGGTCTGGCACGTTGGCTGTTTCGTCTACCGGTACGTGATTGCAGCGGCGCTTATCGCTGCATGCGAGTCGAGTTGCTCGATAACGTCGATCTTCAAGGCATCGAGAGCCAGGGGTATTCCTTTTTTGAAGAATCTCTATGGCAGTTCCGCCAAGCCGGCGCTCGGTTCGCCGAAGTTCCTATCGTCTTCGCCAACCGGGCGAACGGTCACTCCAAGATCAGTTTCCTCGAGGCCGCCTCGTCGATGGCTACCCTCCTGCGTCTCGGGCTCCGACGTCGCCGACCCTCGTGATCATGATGAGATATTTTGCGATGCGGACTGTGAACCGTCATACAGACCGGTTGCCGGTTCGGTCCGTTTAATAGCAACGTGTTTCAAACTTCGAAACGAGTTTCTTTCTCAGGAGTTCTTCCATGCGTCGTTTATTTGCCTTGTCGGTTTGCTCGGCGTTCGCCGTTGGGCTTGTTTTCCTAGCGTCCTCAGTGGCCGCACCAATCAAATCGGGAGGCGTCAAGATTGGAGCGAAAGGCCCTTCCTTTAAGGCGATCACGGTCGAGGGCAAAAAGCTGACCTCAGCCGACATCAAGGGTGCAAAGGCCACCGTGCTTTGCTTCACGTGCAACAACTGTCCAGTGGCCGTGGCCTATCAGGACCGTTTTATTGAATTCGTATCCAAGAACAAGAAGCGAGGTGTCAAATTCATCGCGATCAACGTCAACAAGTCGGAGACGCTTGAAAAGATGAAGCAACGGGCCGATGAGAAGGGCTATAACTTCCCCTACGCTTACGACGAAACTGAATCGTCGGCACGTGCGTATGGTGCCCGAGTAACACCTCACCTGTATGTGCTCGACGCACGCGGTCGCGTGGCTTATATCGGAGCCTTTGACGACAATATGAACACCAAGAAAGCCTCCAAGCACTACGTCCAGGACGCCGTCGATGCGGTGCTCGACGGCAAGCAACCCACGGTTGCCGAGACTCCGGCCGTCGGCTGTGGCATCAAATACCGCTGATCCGTCCGGCGTAAGAACTCGGTAACCACGATTCAATCAGACTCGGTCCACCCATATTTATACCCTTTGGACCCTGTCCAGCAGCGGGCACCAGGACAACTGTTTTGGTGCCCGCTCACCTTTGCTGAGGAGACGACCCGATCATGCACAACTGGAGTGGACGGTCTCTTTTTTTCTTGTTGGCCGGCGGCCTGGCAACCGGCGCGATCGGTTGCTCTCAAGTCAACCAGGGCGACGGCCGACCAGAGGGTTCTGAATCGGAAACAACGACCGGGTCTACCGAATCCGGCCGACCTGCCGAGTCGGGTCCCGCCACTACGGCGCATCCCAAGATCGGGCTCCTCGAGGTAGGGAGGGCCGAATACGAACAGCAGCTGCGCAAACACCGCGGCCACGTCGTGTTAGTCGATTTCTGGGCTACCTGGTGCGTTCCCTGTAAGAAGAAGTTCCCTCAGATCCTGCAATGGCACAAGGACCTTGCCGAGCGTGGCCTGCGCGTGATGTCGGTCAGCGTCGATGACGCGTCACAGCGGGCTCAAGTTCTTGAACAGTTGGAGAAGTGGGATGCGAGGATTGACAACTTGATCAGCCGCTGGGGCGCGGGAAGCAAGTCGGCCGAGCAGTTCGAATTTGACGGTGCCGTGCCGTTCTACAAACTCTACGATCGAACGGGAACGCTACGCTACCAGTTTAGCGGACTTCCCGAAGGCCTTGACGGTGTCTTGGGACTCGATGAACTCGAACCCCGCATCAAGGAACTTCTGGAGTATCAAGCTGAATCCGGTACGCAATCCGTTAGCGAGGCAGAGGGACAGGTCCCGTCGCAGCTGACCCGATAGCTCGATCGCGGGGAACCGCGAACCTGGCTTTTCGATGGTTATGCGAGCACCCGACGTAC
>CAYNDU010000596.1:0-3655 GCA_964395615.1 uncultured Pirellulaceae bacterium
GTGCGCGCCCATTGCCAGCCAACGCGGTCGGCGTCGAGTCCACGTGCCATGCTGACGCGCTGCGAATGATCGGTGATGGCGACATACTGCCGGCCCCGTTCCCGAGCGGCCGCGACCATCTCTTCCAACGTCGCCCGTCCATCGGTTGCCGTGGTGTGCATGTGCAGATCGCCCACGATGTCGGACGTTTCAATCAAGGTGGGCAGTTGCCCCGCCTCGGCGGCCTCGATCTCGTCGCGGCCCTCGCGCAACTCGGGTGGAATCCAGGTCAGCCCGATGGCCCGGTAGACTTCCTCTTCCGTCTCGCCGGCCACATCATCTCCGCCGTTCGCGTCCTCAGCGACGCGCGACACTCCGTACTCGTTGATCTTGAGTCCCAATTGCCGCGCTCGAGAGCGCAGTGCCACGTTATGCTCTTTGGAGCCCGTAAAATACTGCAAAGCGGCTCCGAATGACGATGGAGGGACCACGCGCAAGTCGACTTGCAGACCGCCGTCCACGCGAACCGACATCTTCTTCGGGCCACGTAACAGCACCTCATCGATCTCTGGGAATTGCGAGAACCAGTCCATAACCGTGTCCGCCTGACTCGACTGCACAAGTATGTCCAGATCGCCAACCGTCTCGCAGCCTCGTCGATAACTGCCCGCGAACTCGATCCGTTCGACCGTCGGACAATCCTCAAAATGCCGGTCCAATTCCGACACACGGTTGTCGGCGGCCGACCAGTAAATGCGATGACTGGCCGCATCCGCGATGGCAATGCCGCGGAGAATCATCGCCTCGGTCTTGACCCCAAACCCCTTGAGACCTCGGACCTGGTGAGCGCCGCAGGCGGCCTGTAACGCGTCGAGTGTCGTAACGCCAAGTTCTCGAAAGAGGACGGCCGCCTTCTTTGCGCCCAGACCAGGTATGCGGAGCAGCGTCAGCACACTCTCGGGGATTTCTTCGAGTAACTGGTCGAGTTGAGCCAGACGCCCCGTCCGAACAAGATCACCACACTTTTCGGCAACCGCTTTACCGATCCCGCCGATCGCCTGCAACCGTTTGGGATCGTCATGGATCATCGCCCCAATCGACTCGGTGTGGCGACTGATCGCTCGCGCCGCGCTGCGATAGGCACGAATCCGAAACGCATTCGCTCCTTGAAATTCCAACAGATCGGCAAGCTGCTCAAAGACGTCCGCAATCTGTGCGTTTGTTTTCAAAGCGTTCTTCCTCGTTCCCAAAATCGAAACCGGCGGCCCACGGCGCGCAGAATGGCATCGCCCATGATCACCGATCGTCGCAACACCCAAGCCGGACCATGCGGGTCGTCGACCTTGAACGGCTACGATTCTAGAGTAGACGACGGGAGGAATGCCAGTCCCGCAACGACCATCATCACTGCCCATCCGACGTACCCCGTGATCACGGCCATCCCCATCCAAAACAGGAGACTCAGCGCCAGGAGCAACGGGCGGGCAATACGGACCCATATCAACACCGGGAACAGGAACAGGAACGCCGTGATAGCGTGCGTCCAGGCGTTGACCAACAACGGCGAGTGGGCGAGGAACGTCAAGTCCAATAGCCGGGATTCGGGCCGCGCGAGTAGCCACCACACTCCCTCGCCCGTCCACCACGTGTCGCCCGCCAGCATGTTCAAGCCGGTCATGATGTAAAACCCCGTCAGATGCAACTGCACCAGTCGTAACGCGACATTCGCGAGAATCGACTGCTGCCGCGGCGGAGACTCGGACGTGCTCGGCTCGGATCCTGTTCGGCGAGCGTGACGCAACCGTGCATCGACCGAGTAGCGTCGGCCGCAGGGAGCGAGGCAAAGATAGAGCAGCACCATGGTCAAGACCGGTTCAAGCTGTCCCGTGATCATCGGACCGCGGTGCACGTACGATAGAACAACCACCAGGGTCCCGACCGCAGACAGACGAGCGAGAAAACCAACGGCAAATGACAAGACGACCAGCGCGCCTGCTACGTGGAAGATCCAGAGAATCGACGGCGTCGTTGCCCAATAGAGATAGGACCAATGAAACGTGTAGGGAAGGCGATCGGCACCCGACAGTCGTCGCGCCGTGTCAACATTCAATAACCCGTCAGGACCGAACCAACGAGTCAGGTCGCTGCTGAAAGACAACACGTAATACAAAGCGACGCAACCGGTCAGTAGACGCAGGAGGCAAATCGGCCCCACATCCATCGGCCGGTACCAGAACCGATTCCACACGGTGCCGAAACGGTCCACCAACTCCCGAAAATAGTCGCGCATCTTGTAACTCTCAGCTGCCTCGCCGTCGTTGGCGTTGGGTACCGTCCGCTTTTTGATCCGGAGCTGCCTCAAGTGCGGCTTCCGTCCGTTTGACCAGGTCAATCCGGTGCGGACCACTCACGATTACGTCCGCCAGATAAACCTGGCGATAATAGGACGCGTCATACGGGTCTCGCTGCTCGACCGTGCCGTCTGTGACGACGTCCCACGATTGCAGTAACTGACGTCGAGCGCGAACCTGCTTGACTGCGACCCCGTCACGCTTGATCCGAGTTCGGGCCGCGGCCTGGACGATCAACGCCGCGCCTTCCTCGTCTTCGCGACTCACAAAATAAGCCAGCATGGCTGAAAAGCGTTCGTAGCGGTGGCGCCGCTCGCCCCCCCGCATCCCACGCGCCAGAGGCTGCCAGCCGTCCAACGGACTCGCGTCCGATCCCTTCGATCGGTCTTCGCGCCCCACCGAGCTACCCGTCACGGCCTCATCCGGCGGCCGAAACTCGATGTGATGCTCAACGTCATCTATGCCCGCCTGCGTCAACTCGAATCGGGTCCCGTCGAGCTCGAGGTTCGCAAGGCGAGCGTACGGTCGAAATAAACGAAGGATGCGAAGCTGCAACGGTGAAGGGGCAAGGTTGGACCACAAGCAGGTGACCACAACCGCTAAATGAATGAACAACAGAATCGATGCGAGAGAACGGGCTGTCGTCCCGGCAGCCGGTTGACGCGCCTCGCGAAGCGTTTCCTCTTCGGACCGGTCGCCGGCCGGATGCTGCTTCCCACGCTTTCCCATCGCTAGTGCCTCTACAACTCGAAGGTCCCCACCGCCGCACCGCTACCAATCGCCTGCATCCATTCGCGTGCCGGCAGGAAACAGCCCATCCCGCTCACCTCCCGGCGCGTACGTCGCTTCGACGCGTTCGTCGTTTCGACGCATACGTCGTTTCGACGCGTTCGTCGCTACGGTCCGCAGACTCCTCCGGTTCTCCACGGCCGACCCTCTCTAGCATAATCCATAATCCAAATAAAAAACCTCCTCAGCAGAATTCGCTCAAAGAACGCTGCTGAGGAGGCCGATTCGTGCGCCGTATGAAACGGCCGCACGTTACTCATGTTGTCTCAGACAAGGGCGGTTGGCCCGTGCCGTGTTCTTCGTTCAATCATGCCAGGCAGCACAAAGCGAGACGACCGATGCGCAAGGCGTCGGTGCTCGTCCTGTTCCGCCCGGCCGACGTTGACCGGTCCTAGGCCTTGGGGGCCTTCGGAGCCGCTTTCGGAGCGGGGGGAGCCGCCGGCTTGGCCGGAGCATCCGCAGCCGCTGCCGTACCGCAAACACCTGCCGGTACGCCCCAACAGTCCGTCGGCTCGACACACACACGGCGAAGTGGA
>CAYNDU010000597.1:0-3651 GCA_964395615.1 uncultured Pirellulaceae bacterium
GAACGTTGGAGGAGGACCCAACGATCAGAAATCCAGATCGTACTCTTTAATCTTGCGTTGCAGAGTGCGCACGCTCAGTCCCAGCAGTTGAGCGGCTTCGGTACGACGGCCGTCGGTTTGCGTTAGCGCGCGACGAATCGCCTCCTCTTCAATCTGATCCATGGTCATGCCGGGTTGGATGAGTTCTCCAAAACGCCCGGACGCGCCCGTCGTTGTCGACGGATCGAGGTCGAGAAGTTGCAGGGCGGCCGTCGAACGGAACGACGCCGGGTTGATTCCTAGCCGTTTGATGGCCTCGAGTTTGTCGCCTCCGGCATAATGCAGAGCGCGGTGAATCAGCTGTTCCTCGACGATGCCAACCACTTCGTCATACACTTGCCGGCTGCCCGAATGAAGCTTCTCGTCGATGAGTGATTGGAGGCCCCGCTGTCTGTTCGCATCGGTCGGGGCTGCGAGTCCGCCTTCCAACGTCGGTTTCAACGAATCGGGCAAGAAATCCGGTAGCAGAACAGGACCATTCGTTTTCAAAACGGCTTGCCGAATCACGTTTTGCAACTCGCGCACATTTCCCGGCCAATGATAGTCGCGCAGTGTGGCCAGAGCGGCGGGGGCCAGACGCTGGACACTCTTGCCTAGATCGCCGTTCGCTTGACGTCGGAAATGGTCAATCAACAAGACCAGGTCTTCGCCTCGCTCGCGGAGAGGAGGTAACTGGATCGTGTACCCATTCAGTCGGTAGAGCAGGTCTTGGCGGAACGAGCCGAGTTCCACCATGTGCTCCAGATCTCGGTGCGTGGCTGCCACCACTCGAACGTTGGCCTGGATGGTCTGGTTGCCTCCCACACGTTCGAATTGCTGTTCCTGCAACACCCGCAGGATCTTGCTCTGGAGCAGCAACGGCATGTCGCCGATTTCATCGAGAAACAACGTGCCGTCCTTGCACTGCTCGAATTTCCCGATTCGCCGCTTGTCGGCCCCCGTGAATGCACCCTTCTCGTGGCCGAAAAGTTCGCTTTCCAATAACGGTTCCGGTATCGCCGCGCAGTTGACTGCCAGAAACGGTCCGTCCGAACGACTACTGAATTGGTAAATGGCCCGAGCCACCAGCTCCTTTCCCGTTCCGCTTTCACCTCGAATCAAAACGGTGACATCCTGGGACGCGACCAGTCCGATCGCTTTGTACACTTCGCGCATCGCAGGAGACCGGCCAATGATCGAGTCCCCGTCGCCGACCTCCGCCTCGGCTGGATCCACCGTCACCGGTTCGACCGCCATGCGACGCACTTCGAGCGCACGTTCGACTACCCGTTTCACTTCCGCTGCGTTCAGCGGTTTGGTGAGGAAGTCCAAAGCTCCCAGACGCATGGCCTCGATCGCCGTGTTGCTGGACCCCGATGCCGTGATGAACACGATGGGAAGGCGGCCGTCGAGTGCCCGCATCTGGTTGTAGACTTCCAATCCGCTCTCGTCGGGCAACAAAATGTCCAGGATTGCCGCGTCCGGCTGCTCGCTGCGTACCAGGTTCAGTCCCTCGGCCGCCGTTTGCGCAGTTACGACCGCGTGCCCCTGCCGCTCCAGCAGGCCGCGTATCAGGGCCAGATCGGCCCGTTCGTCATCGACTACCAGGAATTTCGCCATTGATTTTTCATGGGATTGCGTGATCGGTGCCCGTCGAGCGTAATTCTCGAGACTCCCCCTCTTGTTGGCAACCGCAGGATCAACCCTCCAATTCGCGAGGTGTGACGCGTCAGGGCAACAAGGCTGTGACCGAAAGACACCAGATCTGAGGATCTAGATTGCGGTTCACGGCCGGGTCCGTGAACCGTTACGGTCACCTTCCGTCACTCCTTAGCGACCCTGGATAAGTTGAAACGGTTCGAACAGACCATAGGCGATCGTGTCGTAGTCTTTCCCCGGCGGAGGTCCGGTTTGTGGACCTTGGGCGAAATGGCCCGGACTGGCGATACCACGCAGATTGGGAATGTGATGCGGGCCGAGCGTGTTCTTCAGGGTACCAATCACGATGACGTCGATTTGATTTCGTCCAACGGTCAGCAGTCGGGACACGTCCAATTGCCACGGCTGCCAACCGATGTATCCGGCCGTTTTCCCGTTGACGACTACCTTGGCCGTGCTGCCGTACCACCTCCCGAGTCGGATCGCGTATGGCCTCGCCACGTCGTCTATCTGGAATGATTGCGAGTATTTTACGCCTTGCCCATAGAACGGATGTCCCTGCCCGTCCCAGCCGAGGGCGACTGCGGCCCGCGTGTTTTGTTCGTTATCGGGCGTTGCAATTCGGAGCGGTTGCGGCGCGATGATCTCGAATCCGGTTTCTGCATCACTCAGCGAAAAATCACCGAGGACATAAGCGGGCTCGAGTTCATGCCAGACGGTGAGCGGTTGCGCCTTGATCGTCACCACGTTCTCTCCTTCGCGAGCGGCCTCTGTGATATCGATGGGATAAAACGCCTTGTCCAGCCACCATTGTTCAGGGATCCGTGACACCGGCCGGCCGTTGCACTGCACCGTGTACAGATCGGCCCGCTCGATTACAAAACGCAACGGCCGAGGCACGGACCCCTTGATCCTGAATCGGTAGGTGGCTTCGAATCCACTTTGCTCGGAGAACCGCCTGGTTATCAACTGGTCGTGAAGTTGTACGGAACGATTCCACGGATCGCCCTTCAGTCCATGTTTCTGGAAAACCCAGTCAACGGCGCGCGGGCAGTACATGCCGCGTTGCGTTTCACCGCCCGCCGATACGTCAACGTAGTCGAGCGTCAGGACGTTGGGGCCAAGTCGTGTGACCCGGACTTCCTCTTCACCCTGAACAACGGTCGATGAAGCGGTCGACGCAGTGTCGGCGGTCGCGTTGGTACCGTCGGAGGCGCCTGCCGATTCAGACGGAGTATCGGAGAAGAACAGCAGGAGAGACCCGCATGGGGGCAATTCAAACGCGGCTTTCAAACCGGTCGCCGTCGCCTTGAACGGATAGCCGGAAACCCGCCCGTTGTGCGGGTCCCAGTGTTGCACACTCGTCTTGCCGGCTGCAGTGACCGAGCCGGTAATCGACTCGTTGATATCCGTGTTGACAACGAAAAGTAGCAGGCCATCGTCCAGCACTCGGCAATGATGGAAGAGCATCGCCCGGTTGGGCTCGGTGGGATCGACACTCAGGGGGCCGGTCACTCGTTCCTTCAACACGGACGACAATGCGGCCGGCTCGATGCGTGACCAGTTTGAGTGACGAGCCAGTGTGTCGCACCGGTTCGACGTTTGTCCGTCAAGCAAGGATGGTGGCTGGCCACAGGCGATCACGGTTCCGCCCTCGCGCACAAAGGCCGCAAGTAGATCAACCGTCTTGCCATTCAGGTTTTCAGTCGCTGGTGGAATCACGACGGTATGATAGGTGCACCGGCCAACGACAAGCCCCGGTCCGTCGACTCGGCCCCAGCGTCCCATGATGTCTTCGCAGCCGATATCGTAGGCGATTTGAGCTCGTTCCAATCGCATCAGTAAGTTGAAAAACGACAGGCCCATTTGATCGAGTGCCGGCTTCTGTGGGGCATCAAAGTGTTTCTGGTGCAGCCATGCCGTCGTGGTCGGCTCGACGGCGAGAATATCGTTGATTTGTCGTTCGGCGGGGCG
>CAYNDU010000598.1:0-3645 GCA_964395615.1 uncultured Pirellulaceae bacterium
CTCGATCGGACGGTTTCGGGGTGACACGTTATCGACCAGGAGGCCGACCGGAATCGGTGGCGACCGGATTGCGAGGTACCAATGGTACGGGCGTGTCGGACGACGGTTCGATTGTCCTGGCCACGGCGCAAGAGGGCACCTGGACTCCCGCCTCCGCCATCTTCGACGTGCACGACGGCAGTTATCACGGTTTTTCGGGCCCGCGCGCCGGCTCCGGAAAATATGGGTATGACCTGCCGCTCTGTTTCATACCGCGTGGGATTGATAATTCCTGTGGTGACCTGGCGTTTCTACCAGACGATCGACGATTCGGCCCGTTGGCCGGAACGATTCTGGGCACATCATTCGGTTACTGTCAGAACTACGTCGTACTGCGTGAAACAATCGGTTCGGCCGTCCAGGGCGGGGTCGTACCGCTCCCATGGGAGTTTCTTTCGGGTGCACATCGGTCTCGATTCAACCGTCGAGATGGCCATTTCTATGTCGCCGGCACGGATGGCTGGCAGAGTTACGCGAGGGCCAACGGTTCTCTGCAGCGCGTCCGTTATGTTGGCGGCGAACTGTCTTTGCCTCGAGCCGTGGAAACTCACCAGAACGGACTGAAGATCTCATTCAACGGTCGACTCGATCCGGATTCGGTTCGGCTGGAGAACGTATTCTGCGAGCAGTGGAATTACCTTTATAGCGCCGCCTACGGGTCGCCCGAGTTTTCCGTTACCGAATCGGGCCGCCGAGGCCACGATCGAGTGCCCGCCGAATCGATTCATCTGCTACCGGACGGGCATTCGGTTTTCATCGAAGTGCCCGACCTTCACCCTGTCATGCAGTTCCACGTCTTCCTGCGTCTAAAGACGGAAACGGGTACAGAATTCGAGCCGGATATCTACTATTCAATCTTTCATCAACGGGGACCATTCAAATCGTTCGCTTCCTATCGTTCCAGACCGCGCAAGAAACGCTATCCCGATTTTCCAATGGCGAAAGACTACCCGCGCGATCCAAGACTGCTGGCTCAAGAGGCACTCGGCAAGACGATCAATCCGGTTGTCTCGCTGGAACTCAACGCGGTGCCCGGGCTGCAATATGAACCGAGACAGCTGCGCGTTCCGCCGGGCCGCCGAGTGGCTCTGACTCTGCACAATACCGATCCCAGCATGTCGCATAATGTCGCCGTTGTTCTCCCGGATCGACTGCAGGCGATCGGAGACGCAGCCATGATGCTGGCCGCCGATCCCCGGGCGATCGCGACGCACTACGTACCGCACGACGCAGGCGTTGTCTGCTTCTCGCCCATACTGAATCCGAGTGAACAGTACTCGATCTACTTCGACAGTCCAAAAGAAAAAGGAGCGTACCCGTTCGTCTGCACATTTCCAGGCCATTGGAAAGTGATGCAAGGCGTCCTGTACGTGTTGGACCCGAACGAACCGTTACCGGACACTTCTCCGCTCATTCCCGCTCGCCAGTTCGTCAAAATGTGGAAGACCGAGGAACTGGTCGATGCGGCCGAGAACCTCGAGAGTCGATCAGTCGAACGGGGGAGGGTCGTGTTTGAGACCGCAGGTTGTATCAAGTGCCACACCATTGCCGGAAATGGCGAGAAGCTGGGACCTGACCTGAGCAAAGTCAACGAACGCTTCCAAGGTGCGAAACTGTTGCGGCAGATTCTCGAACCGTCGACTGAAATCAATAAAGACTACCGAACGGCGCTGATCATGACCGTCGACGGCAAGCCTGTCACCGGACTGATTACTTCCGAAACCGACACACAGATCGTGCTGCTGCCCAACCCGCTCGAACCCGACAAGACGGTCACCATTGCCAAAGACGAGATTGAGGAAATGACCACCTCGCCCGTTTCGACGATGCCCGAGGGTTTGCTGATGACGTTCCATCGGCAGGAGATTCTGGATCTGCTCTACTTCGTTCAGTCCGGAGGCGAGCCGAAGAGCGTGGGACGCGGGACGCGGTAGCGGACCCGCCGTTGCTTCCACCGAGACGAGCTCGATCGAGAGTTCTCGAGCGAACGTCCGATGGCGAGTCGGCCGACCGTTCAGCGATCACCGGCCGCGAGTCGCGGTTGGTGGATCGGCCGACTGCACAGGGAATTTGCTTCCGTGTCGTCCGGAAACGACTCGGTTCTCGGGTCCCAGTGGATCGGTCGGCCGAGTTGAATCGCGATGTGTCCGAGCAGGGCCATCGACGTCACTCGATGGCCGACTTCGGCCGGTTCGAGTGTTTCCTGCCGGCTCCGGACCGAATCAATAAAGTCCTGCTTCTCACTCTTCAATCGGAACGTTGTGTCCGTCGGCTTCAATTTCAACGTGAGCAGCGATTTCGGTTCGGCGTCCATCTCGGTGAACCCGGCCCGGACCCAACCCTCATCCCCTTCGATCAGGAAATACGGCTTCTCGGTCTTCAGCGTCCAATCGAGTCCGTCCGCGAATTGGTACCGGATGTTGAACTTGAGCAGAACGTTCCAGAAGCTGTTGCGCTCGGGATAAAGGCCGGTCCCCTCGATCCTGACCGGACCCGTGCGATCCAGGCCGGTCGCCCAAAGCGCCCCGTTGTTCAAATGCGTGCTCCAGTTCGTAATCATACCGTCGCAGTAAAACAGATGCCTCATCCAACCCGGACGCGCGGCAAACGTATGCCGCTCGTGCACTCGACGCAGCGTGTACGGTGCGCGCGGAGCGGGCCCCTGCCACCGTTCGTAGTCGAGTTCCGGCGGCACCGGCATTTCCGCTTGAGGCGGGCACCCGACGTCCGATTCGGGAACGGCAGCGACGACGCGTTTCACCTTCCCGATGTAGCCATTCCGGACAATCGACGTAGCCCAATGAGCGGGTCGGCCGCTGCGAAACTCACTGTCCACGCGGAAGATCCGCTTGTACCGAGCGGCCGCATCGACCATCCGGCGACCCTCGGCGATCGTGCGTTGGATCGGTTTTTCCAACGCCACGTCTTTACCGGCCTTCATCGCGTCCAAGGCGATCCTGGCGTGCCAATGGTCGGGAGTGGAAATCATCACCGCGTCGACGTCGTCACGGGCCAGCAGGTCGCGGTAGTCGACATAGGTGTCGACCGCCGAGTACTTGCCGCGTGCCTTGCCGGACTTGTACTGAGCCTCAATTTGCTGCGGCGCGCGCTCCAATCGCCAGCGGTCGACATCGCAGACTGCCAACGCCTGAACGCCAGGCGTTCGCACGAATAGCGGAATGTTCTTGGCGTAACATTGCCTCCCGACCCCAATGAAGCCCATCGTAACCCGCTCGCTTGGCGCCGTCGCACCGTCTCGGCCCAAGGCGCTGGACGGAACGACCATCGGCGCCGCGCAGAGCGGAGGAATCGATTGCAGAAACGCTCTTCGCGATAGACGTCGTGCCATCTTCTGAATTCTCCCTTCGAACCGTTCCGGCGGTCGTGTGATCCAGCGAACCAGTGTACCCTTCCCAACGGTCGTGAGCGAGAGCGTCCCAACGGTGTACGCAGGCCGGGGTGCAGGAACGGGCTCGCGCGGTCTTGGGGTGACTGGAAGTAGATCTGGTGGATTTGCGCGGCAGACGCTAGATTTTCGGCTGACTTAGGTGAGGTGGCCCCTTTAGGAAGGAATCTATCATGGGCAAGGGGGCTTTCGTCAGTGAC
>CAYNDU010000599.1:0-3636 GCA_964395615.1 uncultured Pirellulaceae bacterium
GCGCCCTGGTACAAGCGCGCCGCCACGCCGCACTTCGGCCGGTGGGCGGGCATGCACGTGGCGCAGGTCATCGTGGCGGTGTTGTTGGCAGGGTGTTGCGTGTGGGCCATCGATGCGTTTGGCAAGCGGCGCAGAGCCGTATCACGACCCGATTGAGTCCGTTAACGTCTTGCGCGCTCAGCGGCCGGCCGTGACGACCTATGCAACTTGCGGTCGTGGGGCCATCATGGCACCGTCCATGGCGGCGATCACGAGCTGATGTCGGCGAGCGAAGGCAAGGACCTGCGTCTGATTGACAAGGATCGTCCGATCGGCCTCCACGGCCAGGACGCGTCCGCCCGACTCGTAGAGAGTCTGGACGGTCCCGAGCCCGATGGTCGGAACGTCGAAACGCATGTCCTGCTGAGGTTTGGCGACCTTGACGACAGTGAATCCTCCCTGCGGGCAAAGCGCGCCCGCTCGGCGAATGCACGCATCCGTTCCTTCGATGGCCTCGACGGCCAGCGCGGCCTGTCCCTTGACGGCCACCGTCTGCCCCACATCGACTCGGCCCAGTTGCTTGGCAAGCCGCCAGCCGAATTCGATGTCCTGTCGCTGGGCCTGTGTCAGTTTCCCGTGGGTCAGTAGTCCTTGTTTCACGAGCAACTCCGGTGCCAGATCGGTGGCCGGTTGGAAGGTGATGGCGTCCTGGGCGTAGGCGTCGACCAGCGTTGTAAGGAGCGAGTCGTCGGACCGGTCGCGCGAGCGCGAGATGAAATGGGGATAAAACGTTCGAAGACAGCGCCAATCGGGCAGATGCCGAATCCACCCACCCCGTTGGAAAAGCATGGCTGCCTTGAAGATCTTGCCTGCCATGGTCGCTCGCGTGACGCCGTGACGCTTGAAGAAGCGGATTTGGGAGCCGAGTTTGGCAATGCCCACCATGCGGAATGCATCGCACCGTTCGGCCAGCCTTGGATCCGCATGGTCGCGAATGCCCTGCCCGACCACGCGGAAGCCGTCTCGCCGCAGCGCATCGGCAACGGCCAAGGGAAAGTCTCCCCAACCCGCCAGAAGACCGACGCTTTGTTGATCACTCATGGTCGCAAAGGACTCTCAACAATTCTGGGGAATCGACATCGAGCCATCGGTGCGTCTACGCCGCATCCGGTTTGCCCGGACCGCAAGCCTCCCGGTCGAGACGGTCGAGGCGTCGGAGCAGTTGTTTGATCTGTTTCCTGATTTCCGGTAGCTGGCGAACGTGACCCCACATCCGCCACTGCTCGCGTTCGGGGGTTGCCGGGGCGCCAACGTACACGCTGTCGGCAGGCACATCATTCATGACGCCCGCCTTGGCTCCCAACACCGCTCGGTCGCCGATGGTTAGATGGTCGGCCAGCCCTACCTGGCCTGCCATGACAACATAGTCACCCGTCGTGCAGCTGCCGGCAATGCCCGCCTGGGAACAGACCAGATTGTGTTTTCCTAAACGGCAGTTGTGGCCCACCATGACCTGGTCGTCAATTTTCGTTCCGTCACCAATCACCGTTGGATCATAGGAACCGCGATCGATGGTCGTTCCGGCACCGATCTCGACATCCTCTCCAATCTCGACATAACCCAACTGGGCGCCACGTTGATGTCGTCCGTCGACCACCTGGTACCCGAACCCATAGGCACCGATCACAGCGCCGGCATGGATCGTCGAACGACAACCGACTCGCGAGTTCTCGTACAATACGACGTTGGGGAAGAGGGTCACGTAGTTCCCGAGTCGACAACCTGAAGCGATTTGCACCCCACTGTGGATCGTGCAATGATGACCGATCTCGACGTCTTCCCCGATCGTGCTAAACGGTCCGACGGCCGTGGCGGAGCCGACGCGGGCCGTCGCGGCGATCTGAGACTGTGGACTGACTGAGGGCTGAGCGGTCGCGGTCACGGGGCGGAAGCAGGCGACGATTTTCGCGAATGCTTCGTGCACGTTCGTCACGACAATCTGCGGTTGCGTGGTTGGGCCAAAGCCGGTGGGGACGACAACCGCCGAGGCCTCGGACGCGCGCAGACGCTCGGCCAGTCGAGTATCGTCGGCGAGCGTGATCTGACCTTGTCTGGCTCGGTCAATGGAAGCCGCCTCGAAAATCAGGATCTCGCGGTCGCCCTCGAGCCGGCCGTCGACTCGATCAGCCAACTCACCGAGTGCAATTCCGTTTCCAGACACTGGTTCGGTCCTTCCTGTCCCTGTGCTTCCCTGACACATCACGAGATGCCCGTCCATGGGTTCAACGGCTCCCGCCAGGCTTTCGCATCCGTCGAGCGACAAAATCGTACCGGAAATCGCCGGGCGGCAACAAGATGAATCTGGGTAGTCTTGGTGGTTGGCGTATGAGGCGGGACGCAGCGGCTAGGGAATTAACCGACCAATGTCGTTGAAACAAACGAAGATCATCAGGCTTAACAAGGCCACGATGCCGATCAACGTGAGCGTTCCCTGTAATCGTTCATCAACCGGTTTGCCAATGACCGCCTCGGCCGAGAGAAACAGTATGTGCCCGCCATCCAACGCCGGAATCGGCAGAAAGTTCAGCACCGCCAGATTGGCGCTTAACAAGGTCAAGAACAGCAAGAGCCGTGGGACGCCCTGTGAAGCCTCGGAACCCGCGACCGCTGCAATCATCACGGGCCCACCAAGACTGCTCACCGCCAACTGACCGGTGAATAGCTTACCGAGTGTAAAGAAGACGGCCATGATGCTCTCGCGCGTCTCTTGCATTCCCAATTGCCACGATTCGCGCCAGGACTCGGCCGTGTAGATACGCTGGAATTCAGTGAGGATTAATCCGCGGTCATGGTAGAATCGATTGGGATCGACGCGTGGGGTCAGGGTCGCCTCGAACGGCGTATCGCCCCGTGTGTAGGTCAGCTTGAGCGTGGTGGTCGGAGGAAGCTGCTGCATCAGACCATATACATAAGTCCAATTCGGGTGCTCCATGCCAAGCTCGATCGGTTCGTCGAATACGTTGGGCAGGTATTTCAACGCGGCTTCTTTCTTCTTCTTATCCGTGATCACGAATAAGGCCGATTGCAGGACATCGCCGGCCTTCAATCCGGCTTCCGCCGCCGGCAGATTCGGCTCGGCGTGTGCGACGCGCGGCTCAATCGAATAGGCCACTCCAATCGAGTCGACGGCCGCCAGGGCACCCGGGCTGATCGCTGTGGCAAATTCGAATTCGGGCTCCGGACGGACCGTAATGGGCAGGATCTGGATCTTCCCGTCGACCTTTCGCTCCACGTCAAACTCCACCTCCTTGCCAATCAAGGGTCGAAGTCGATCGGTCAGGAGCATGGGATCGCCAATCTTCTCATCGTTCATCGCGACCAATCGATCGCCAGGCTGAAATCCGGCTTTCGCCGCCGGACTGCCCTTGCGTATCGAGACAATGGGTCCGATCTTGAGCTGCAGGCCCAATCGTCTGAGCGGATTCGCTGGAATCGTCAACTCGACTTGTTTGGCAGTACCCGATTCAGAAATTCGACCGCCCGGTCGTTCTACGAGCACCGTTACCGGCTGGTCAACCTGCTCGGCCATGACGCGCAGCAGGTCGTCGGCCGGCATCTCGCCCGCTCCGATAGCGCGGCGCGGCGTGGAGCGGCCGG
>CAYNDU010000600.1:0-3632 GCA_964395615.1 uncultured Pirellulaceae bacterium
ACTACGGAAACACCTGGAAGAACACCCAGAGAATCCCAATCGCCCGAACGTCAAGCGGATCTGGCACCAACGGCAAACGAACTGCAATTTCCGGTGCTCGCAGCCTTGCCCAATTCGACTCGGGCACGTTCCACCATCGAGGCCATGTCGTCGCCCTCGGCCACCTCCACGACGCCAAGACTGACCGTGAAATGGACATCCTGTCCGTCGGCATGCAGATGAGTGAGGTCCACGTTCTTACGGAGACGTTCGCCAGTCAACACGGCGTTTTTCATCGAGGCTGTCGGCAAAATCATACCAAAACTGGTGTTATTGTAACGGGCGACCAGATCCATATCGCGGAGACCTTTTTCGATCTTCTCGGCGACCACACCGTTGACCCACTCCATGGCGGGTTCACCGAACTTCTGCACGAGCGACTGAGGATCATCGATGGCCAGGAGAATGGCCGAGAAGGGTGCCCCCCCACGGCTCCACTCGGCAATGCGACGCCTGATCCCCTGGCAGAACATGGTCTTGTTTCCCATGTTTTGCAGCAACTCCAAATCCAGTTCGCTGACGGACAGGACCACGGAATCGGAGCTCACATTGACGGTCTCCAGCTTGCCGGCGACTTCCGGAATTGTACGTGGGTGAGCCCCTTCGCCGGGCGTTTTGCTAGGGGTCGACGACTCCTGTTCGACCTCTCGAGGAGGACAGATCGGATGGGCCAACGTGCCATCGTGCCAGAAAGCCTGATTGCGCCCGCCTCGCTTGGCCGAGTACATGGCTTGATCAGACCGTTTGATCAACGATCGAATGTCTTCAAAGGGTAACGCCTCAGCCACCCCGACACTGATCGTCACGTTCAGTTGATCGTCTCCTGAGGCAAAACGTGCCTGCTCGACGGCCGAGCGTATCAGCTGGGCGGCGTCCCGGGCTTCGGAAATCGGGGTCGCGGGAAGCACGATGGCGAATTCCTCACCACCGTAACGAGTGACGACGTCCCGGCCTCGCATGTTTTCACCGAGAATCTGCCCGACGCCGCGCAGCACATCATCTCCACACGTATGGCCGTGCGTATCGTTGAATTGCTTGAAGTGATCGATGTCCAGCATGATCAGCGAAAACGTCTGTTTCGACTGCTGGAAATCGACGAGCCGACGCGCGGCTTCCTCCTCGAAGACTCGCCGGTTGAAGAGCCCGGTCAGCGCATCGGTTCTGGCCTCAGAGGAGTGTAACTCGATCTTTTTGGAGAGTTCGTCCAGCTTCTGCTCGGCCACGGTGAGCTTCGTTTGCACCTGCTCGTTGGCCCGCATGAGGCGCACGACGAGTTTTCCAACTTCACCCTTCTGCCCCTCTTCGGTGCCGGCCAATTCGGAGTCCACCTGGCCGACCCGTGTATTGTGTTCGTCCACATCGGCCGCGACGCGCGAGGCCACGCCATGCAGGTGCGAAAGGACTTCTTTCGCCAGACCGAGGTCGGAACCCACGGGTGCCGCATCACCCCACCGGGCGCGAACCAACCAACCGATAGCGACGCCTAATAGACCGCCAACCACAGCACTTATCATTGACCCGACCATTCCAAACACCCTTTAACTACACCCGACACCGCGGCCCCTGACCCAAGATGATGGGTCTGGTATCGACCGAATTGTCTCCTGGATTACCACAAGGGGGTCCGTTTCGTGCCGCCGGAGCACCACCTAGGACCGATCTCGGGCAATCGTAGCTTGCCCCTGGAGCTCTCGGCGGACCAATCGACTCTCTGCCGTTGGGATCGCCCCCCGTAGTCGCTTTTTCTTCCGGTCGTGGGGATCGTGCGAGCTCCAAGATAACGCCTCCCCCTCACTGGAGGTATTTCAGCTTCCGAATCGGCGGTTGGAAGTCGTTTTGACGACTTTATTGGATTCAACGGTTGAGCCTGCCGAAACAGACAGAGGGGATGTGTGTCGGTTTGAACACAGGAAACGGGTGGAATGGCGACCATGCGACGGGCTCGTACGACGTCTCGAGCGACGGGAAGATGCCTGGTAGCGACGGCCTGCCTCGCACTGGCAGTGGGATGCCAGTACACGGGCAACCCGCAACCGATCACGCACGGCCCTCGGCACCAGGTTCTTGACGAACACACACCGCCCCCCGTCGTTCGGCCCCTGACGCGCAGGGCGGATAACCTGCAGTCCGGCGACGACGCCATATTCGGCGAATCGTGGAGCGAATCCAATCTCCGCCCGGCTCCGGTTCGATCGGAGGTGATCCCGGCTGCGCATGTGATCAACGTTGCCGAACCGGCGAACCGGACTCGATCTGGCCAGGAGCCACCGACACCCGATCAGGTCGCTCGAGCCCATCCAGGTGAGCTGAGTTTGAACGACGTGCTCGCCGCGGCCCTTTCGACGAGCCCCGACCTGGTCACGGCTTCCGAACAGCTGCAATTGGCCGAGGCAGCGCTGGGCCGAGCGCGGGCTGAATTCTATCCGACGATGGGGATTACGCAGGAGTATGGGATAACGAATGGACCCGCGCGTGCCTTCATGTTCCAGTTGAATCAAACGCAATTGCAGCCAACGACCAACTTCAACCAGCCCGGTTCGCAAGACGATTTCCACACGCAGTTGATGCTCAAACAGAGTCTCTACACGGGCGAGCGGCGTCGGCGGGCCCTCGACCAGGCGGCGGCAAGACGCGAGAGCCAGGTCTTTCAGCTCGAAGCCGTTCAGAACCAGCTGGCCTTTGCGGCGGCGGAGGGGTACTACCGGCTCCTGCAGGCCCATGTTTTGGTCGGTGTGCGGAAGGAGGCCGTTGATCAGGTCCAGCAGCATCTGAAAATCGTCCAAAGTCGTTATCGGAACGACACGGCGGTGAAATCCGATGTCTTGACGGTCGAGGTCCGACTGGCGGAAGTTCGTGAAGCGCTCATTTCGGCTCAAAACCAGCTCGAACTAGCCTGGAATGTTCTGGAAAACGTTGTCGGTGCACCGCTGACACGACAGTCCTTGCCGACCGACGTGGAGGCCGCTCCCTGGACCGCGCCGATCGAGGACTTGGAAGCTGCGGTGGCCGAGGCCCAAGTCGAGCGGCCGGAGGTCGGGGTCCTTGCAGGACAACGGCGAGCGGCGAGCGCCGCGGTTGGCATCGCCGAGTCGAGCCAGCGGCTAACGGCCGACGCGGTCGCCAGCTACGATGTCAACACGTCGTCATTCAAACATGGCAATGACTCCTATTTTCTCGGGCTCGTGCTGCAGCTCAATCTCTTCGATGCCGGACGCACCGAATGGGGTGTCTCGCAGGCGTTGGCCCGCGTCCGCGAACTCCGGGCCCGAGAGCAGCGGCTCACCCTGGACATCCAGCTCGATGTTCAAAGGTCCCACCTGCAACTGATCGACGCGAAGCAACGACTTCAGGTGGCCACCCAGGCCATCACACAGGCCTCGGAGAGTCTCCGCGAGATCGAGGTCCGCTACCGGGGCCAGGCGTCGACCATCACTCAACTGATCGATGCCCAGGTGGCGCTTTCCAACGCGCGGGTTCGTCGAGCGAACGCGGAGGCGGACGTCGAGATCGCGCGCGCCGCGTTGCAACGCGCCGTCGGCCGACTCGTCAACCTGGCCGTCGATTAGGCGATCAGGCGGACGTCACCCCGTCTG
>CAYNDU010000601.1:0-3629 GCA_964395615.1 uncultured Pirellulaceae bacterium
AGCACCCTACGGGCCGTTCCGGCAATTGACTCCTGACCCCTTTACCCTAACCCCGACCGGTCTATCTTAGCGGATCCGGTCGACCTGGTGCAGCGCTTGGAGCATGGCCGAATTCCGGGAAAGTCGCCGCTCGGGGAATCAACGTAAAGTGAACGCAGATCACGAATTCTGTCGGTCACGTCGAAATGACCGGGGCGGGCCACGGATGGGCCGAGCCTTGATTATTCCGCGTCTGACGCTGGATCCGACGAAGGTCGGCGACCGGTAACGGATACAAAACGCTCTTCGGGCATCACCATGGATGTGATGCGCAAGCCGAACTTGTCGCCTACCTTGACCGCTTCGCCCTCGGCCACCGGTTGGTTTCCGATCTCCAAAGTGAGTGTCTCGTCGCACAGTTTATCGAAGTGAATGATGGAGCCGGGCACCAGCTCGATAATCTCGCGAATCGGTTGCCGAGTGGCCGCGAGGGTCACGGAAACGGGCACCTCAATTCGCAACAAACTGCGTGCGTAGCCGGGCAGCCGGCAAGCCCACTGCGGGTGGTCCAGCGATGAGGGGGCCGACCCTACGGGCTGCATGTTGGTTTCGCTCATGATCGGAAATCGCCAGAGACGGGCGGACCGGTGGCCGTCAGAAGAGACACTCAAGACCCTGTTTCGGCTGATTCAGCCCGCAAACTTTACCTGGACTGTCTGAATTTACGCGTAATCCGACAGAGTCTGGGAGCGGGAGGCCGCCTGAGTTCTCCGATCTGTGGCCGACAGCAGGAAGGGGGCCGACAGCAGGAAGGGGGTCGGCAGCCGGAAGGGGGCCGGCAGAACCGGGTCATTTTGCCGGTTCTTGGTGCTCGCACCTCAGGTATAATGGCGTCGGCAGAGGGCGTCGCCCTTCTCGATCCGCTTCGGTGGAGCCCGGGTCTGGGGCCACGTATCAGCATCGTCCGCTCGCAACGCTCCTCGATCGATGGGTAAACATGACCTCGCTCAATGACTGTGCCGCACAAAGAGAATTCGAGCACTACCGGTGCATCGACAACGAGCAATTGACGCGGCGGATTCAGGCCGTTCGCGAGCGGCTTGGGTCTGAGCTGTTGATCCTGGGCCATCACTACCAGCAGGATCCGGTGATCGAGCTCAGCGATTTGCGCGGGGACAGTTACCAGCTGAGTAAGCTTGCGGCTGAGAACACGACGTGCCGATCGATCGTGTTTTGTGGCGTGCATTTCATGGCCGAAACGGCGGACATTCTTGCCAATCGGCCGGAGAAAGTGGCTGAGCGGGACGGTCGGCGAGTGACCGTGGTTCTTCCCGATCTTTCGGCCGGTTGTTCGATGGCCGATATGGCGGCGATTGAGCAGGTGGAGGCCGCGTGGTCGGAACTGTCCGAGGTGATGGACATGGACGAGGTCACGCCAGTGACCTACGTCAATTCGGCGGCCTCGCTCAAGGCCTTTTGTGGCCGGCACGGCGGGATCGTCTGTACTTCCAGCAACGCTCGGGCCGTATTGGACTGGGCCTTCCAACGGCGGCCGCGCGTCTTGTTTTTTCCGGACCAACACTTGGGCCGGAACACTTCGCTGAAGATGGGGATCGCCGATGGGCAAATGCCCGTATGGGACCCGTTTGCCGACGAGTGGGGTGGTCACGACGAGGAAACATTGCGTCGCAGCCGAGTCATACTCTGGCAGGGCCATTGCAGCGTTCACCAGATGTTTCAGGCCGAACATGTGCGGCAGTTTCGCGAGCGGATCTCGGACATCAACATTCTGGTACACCCCGAATGCCCGCAAGAGGTGAATGATCTGGCGGATGTCTCCGGGTCGACCGGTAAGATTATCGATACGATTCGACAATCCGAGCCGGGCAGCAAGTGGGCGATTGGCACCGAATTGCACCTGGTCCAACGGCTCAAATCCGAGTTTCCTGACCGGGAAATCCACTTCCTCTCACCCATCGTTTGCATGTGTGCCACAATGTACCGCATTGACCTGGCTCACCTTTGTTGGAGTCTGGAGAACCTTGCGGCCGCGGCACCGGTCAACATCATTCGCGTAGATGAAACGCCCAGCCAATGGGCGGTCGTTGCCCTGGAACGCATGCTCAGCGTCGCATGATCCAGCTCGGCCCGATAGAAATCAGCCTTCGGAGAGGATGAAGTCGCCGAATGTCCGCCGGAGATCCCACAACTGATTCACCCGCTACCGGGCGCCGACAATTCCATACGACGCATTGGAGCCTCGTACTGGCAGCGGGCCACGATGCGTCGCCGGCGGCCCGACAGGCGTTGGCCCAGTTGTGTGAGACGTACTGGTATCCACTTTACGCCTACATCCGTCGACTTGGTCACCAGCCGGCCGAGGCACAAGACCTGACCCAGGGCTTCTTCGTCCATTTGTTGGAGAAGGAGGCGATTCAGGTTGCCGAGCCGTCGCGCGGCCGCTTCCGGTCGTTCTTGCTGGCGTCGCTCAACCATTACACGACCAATCAATGGCGGCGTGACCAGGCGCAGAAGCGAGGGGGAGGCCGAACTCCTCTATCCCTCGATCTGCCCGACGGCGAGCGGCGTTACACGCTGGAACCGGTGGTCGATGCACCGGCGGAGCGAGTCTTCATGAGGCGGTGGGCCATTACGGTCCTGGATCAAGCCGTGCAGCGACTGAGGGACGACTATGAGCGTTCGGGAAAACTCGAACTGTTCGATTCGCTCAAAGGCTTCCTGGGCGGCGGTCCTTCGAACGTCCCGTATTCCGATATCGCCGCTGAACTCGGTTCGACCGAGGGAGCTGTCAAGGTCGCCGTTCACCGTCTGCGCATGCGTTGTCGTGAGATGTTGCGCAGAGAAATCGCGCAGACCGTTGACTCGGAGTCGGAAGTTGACGAGGAAATTCGCGACCTGTTTCAAGCGGTTGCCGTCGAACGGACACGCGGCTCGGACCCATCGCAGGTCGACCCGCCAGACGTCAAACGCTCCGATCGTCAATAACACCGGCCCGCCAGATAAGAGCGTTCTCGTCGTTTGCTTCGTTGCTCAGTCAACGCTCAACCGAAGAACAGGCCCGGTGACGAGTCGCCGATTCGCGACACGGCGGCGGGCCGGCGCTCGAAAGATCGGAGGGTCGAGCGTGCGCGAGGAGCCCGTATTCGGACATCAATCGCGCCATCACGGCATGCATCGGTTGCATGCCGCCCACCCTCGGCAATGCGGGCCGTTCTCTCGGCGTATTGATCGCCGTCGGCGATCGGGCGGCTAGACTCGTGGCCGAGATTTGGGCCGCGGTCAGCGACAGGTGGTCGGCGTGCGGCTCTTCCAAACCGTTCGCCGGCCCCTGGCAACTGCGGAAGACAACCAACGGACTCATATCCACCTCCTACCGTCAAGGCACCAGAATGGGTGTCCAGCGGGCGCATTTCTCGCCGGCTCCCTGCTAGCCGACGGTGCCAGCCGACGGTGCCAACCGACGGCGCCGGCCGCCGGGTCCCGGCCCCGAAGAGCCAACCGATGCATTGTACCGAATACTGTACAAATGTCAACCTGTTGGCCGGTCGGACTAGGTGCAGGAACGAGCTTCCGCAGCGGTTGGGCTGAGCAAGGTGTTCACTGGAGATTCCAACAGTCGGTGGTATGGG
>CAYNDU010000602.1:0-3627 GCA_964395615.1 uncultured Pirellulaceae bacterium
CGAACTTCGCGATGCGCTGCAGCAGTGGGCGGGGCTCCTTGCGGCGATCGTGCCAGGTGATCACGGCTCGGCGGTTATCTACCAGTTGGAATCCGGACATCAACTGACCGCCTGCCTATTGGAACGAGCCGGAATGCGACAGGAGGCGTGCGAGCAGGCGTTCGTGGCGCTCGGTCAAACAAGACGAGTGCCGCAACCCAACGCGGCGCCACCCTTCCCTGTTTACGAGCCGTATCGCATGGCGGGCTGGTTACCTCGACTTTGCCGCGATCCGCACGACACGGCGCGACTGATTCGCCTGTTGGATCACGGCGATTACTGGGTACGGTTGAACGCCGCCAAAGCGTTAGGATTCTTACCGCCGTCCGAGGAGTCAATCCGGGCGCTCGATCAGTGTCTCGAAACAGCTCCGTCGGAATGCTCCTATGGCTATTCGCCCGTTTTTAAGGACGAGGAGTTCAACGACCCATCGCCCCGGTATCGTGAGGCGGTGATTCGTGCGCTTGGCCAACTGGGATCCGTACGGTCGGTCCCTTCCATGATCTCCGTCTTGAATGATTCGGGTTCGGTCTTGGAGGTACGGCACGCCGCCGCACAGGCGTTAAGTGATCTGAGGACTCCCGATGCGCTGCAAGCCCTCAGGCGCGCCGCCGCCAACCACCCGATCTACTCGGTACGACAGGTTGCCCAGGAAGCGGTTTGGAAGGCCACTTCGACAAGTGACGGAAACTCCCTGACCACTTCATCGCACGATCGCCCCGTGGGTCCATCGAGTATGCCGGTTCCGAAAAGAGAGATGAAAGCAACCTCGGAAACGCCGAAGCTCCAGCCGGAGGCCATCGTGTTCATTAAGGGCGAGAATAAAATCCCGAACACCGAAGGTACGGTCGAGCAGGCGGACCGCTGGTACCAGACGTACGTCGTGACCGATTCCGGACCCGCCTACCGGCCTGGCAGAAACCTCTACAAGCTGAGTCCGGCGCGCGCCGACGGACAGGTGACGCGCCTCACCAATTTCTCCGACGGATATGTTGCCGACCTGGAAGTATCGTGGGACGGTCGGCGCGTGATTTTCTCGCGACGCGGCCAAAGTGATCCCTGGTGGCACGTGTTTGAAATGAACTCCGATGGCACTGGTTTAAGGCAGTTGACCGACGGGCCCTACCATGACGTCGGACCGGCCTATCTGCCTGGCGGACAGATCGTCTTTTCGTCCAGCCGACTCGGCATTCGTGACGAATACCATGGGTATCCCTGCACGGGCCTCCACGTCATGGAGGCAGACGGTGGCGGCATTCATCCTATCTCGACGAATATCGGCCGGGACAATGAGCCGGCGATCCTGCCGGACGGGCGCATTGTCTTCAGTCGGCTGGAGGTCTTCTACGCTCGACTGAAAACTGAGCTGACATTGCACGCCATGCACCCGGATGGCACGCGCGATGTAGTGCTCTACGGACCCGAACGCCGTCAGTTCTGGCGGTCTCGAGACGTCGGCCCACGAAGTCCGGCGCACGGTCAGGAAGCGCCGTTGACTCACCGCGTGCTGCGCATGACGCAGCCGCAGCCTATGCCGGACGGCCAGGGCATTATCGTCGTGACACAAGGAGGACTCGCGATTGTCGGCCAACAGCGAAATCGTGAGACCATCATTCCACATGACAAAATGTGGGCGTATACGACCCCTTTCCCGATGCCCGACGGGGCGATCGTTTGTGCCGCCACCGAGAAGAAGACCGAGAAGAAGGACGTCGATGTCGGCCTGTACCTGGTCGATGCCGAGACGGGCACACGGTCGCTTCTTTACAACGATCCTCAATCGGCCGATTTCGAACCGCGCCCGCTATTGCGACGTGAGCTGCCTCGTTCCATTAGTGACCAGGTGGATCGATCGTCCTTTTCGGGCAACCTGCTTTGCCAATCGGCCTTCTCCACGCAAGAGTCGCAGGTCATGGAACGAGGCCGCCTGGTGCGGGTAGTGGAAGGTCTGCCCGTCGTTTCACGACACAGTACGCAAACCGATCCCTGGCCGGTTTGGAAGAACCATCACGGCACGCTCGCCCGAGTGCTCGGAACGGTTCCACTCGCCTCGGACGGTTCATTCTACCTGCAGGTTCCGGCCGACCGCCTGTTGCATCTGCAGGTGCTCGACAGCGACGGCCGTGTCGTGGGCAACCAGTTGACTTGGATGAATGCTCGGCCCGGCGCCACCCGTTCGTGTGTCGGATGCCACGAGTCACCGCACAGCACACCTTCGAGACCGTCTCCACTCCTGGCCCTCCAACGCCCCCCCGTCCCTTGCCTGCCGGATGGACAGCTGTTTCTGTATCGCGCCAAGGCCTGGTTCAAGGGGCGATTGCCCGACCCAATCGAAGAACGCACGCGCACCGTGCGCGCCGTCAACCTGCTGGCACGGTGACCGCGGCGTTGACCTTGTTCGATCGGCGGATCACTGAATCGAATCGGTCAGTTGATAGCAGGCAAGGTCGCCGGCCGCGTTTCGGCAATAGATGCGTCCTCCAGCCAGTACCGGAACGGTCCAGCACTTTCCGTCAAGGGCTTCGAATCCGGCCAGTTCCTTGTAGTCGTCGCCCGTCGGATCGACGACGACCAACCGGCCTTGGTCTCCAAATACGATCAGTCGGTCGCCGGCAACGAAAACGGAACCGCATCCAAGTCCCCGGTGCTTCCAACGAACGGCTCCCGTCTCCCAGTCCATGCAAACCAACTGGCAGTTGCGGCGAGAGCTGGTCTGTCCGTCAATCCCAAAGAGCCTATCA
This sequence comes from uncultured Pirellulaceae bacterium, assembly GCA_964395615.1. Lineage (GTDB taxonomy): Bacteria > Planctomycetota > Planctomycetia > Pirellulales > Pirellulaceae > CAYNDU01. Next base: position 2,781 of record CAYNDU010000602.1, read on the forward strand.
CCCAGCAGCACGCAGTTACTAAAGTGGTTGCGCAGATCCTTGTTCTCGTAAACGAACTCCAGCGTCTTTCCGTTGAACCGGAACTGCCCGCACCCTTTCCCGTAACCGGAAGAGACAAAGATCCGGCCGTCACGACTGATGGGAGTCGTGGCATTCGTTTCGAAATTGGTCTCCCATTTCTCTTTGGCCACTTCATGACCATCGTCCGCACGGAGCACCATCAAGTACTCGTTGTTCAATACCGCCAGAAACACCTGCCGGTCGTACTCAAAGCGATGAGCCGACCCGTATCCGGGCACGTACTTGGCCGTTTGCCAGATCTTCTTGCCGGTCCGTTTGCTGTAAGCCGCCGTTCGACCGGCCTCAACGACAACCAGATCCCCGATCACAAGCGGCGAGCATGCGAATCCCCACACCGGCAAGTCCACTCCCAAGTCCTCCTGAAGCGCCTTGGACCAGATCGGTTTGCCCGTACCAGCGTCCAGGCAATGAAATTGCCCCTCTTTGCCTAACGCAAAAACCCGGCCGTCATCCACGGCCGGAGTGGCTGCCGGTCCGCCCTCGTGCATCTTGGCAACCAACTCACCGTCATACGGATACTTCCACAATTCGGTTCCCGTCAGCGCGTCGAGGCAGACCACATGCTCCTGCTTGTCCTCATACCCCATCGTAAACAGACGGTGATTGACTACCGAAAGAGAACTGAAACCGGTGCCGACATTGGCCGTCCAGCGCCGTGCCGGACCTTCGTCCGGCCATTGGGCAACGACCATGGGCTCATTCGAAATCCCATCACCGTCCCGGCCCAGCCCACTCGGCCCGTCTCTCCCTTCCCTGGTCTTTCCCC
>CAYNDU010000603.1:0-2257 GCA_964395615.1 uncultured Pirellulaceae bacterium
ACAACCAGGGAATCCCAATCGCCCGAACGTCAAGATCGCGCTGAATACGTCCACCTAAAAAAAGTCCGTTCCTGCACCCACCTCAACCAGCCGCCGTTTCCAGTTGGGCTTTCATCCAGGTCGACAGCGTCTCGGGAAGCGCGTGAACACGTCCCTCGGGTGATAGGCAGGCCATGGTCAAACGTGCGGATGCCAGTATTTCGTCATCGGAACATCGGATGACCTGTTGCTCAAGAATAAACCGCACGTGTCGAACCTTTACCGGAGTGACCGTTACTCGGATCTCGTCACCAAGAACGGCCGGCTGCCGGTAGGCGATTTCCAGGTTGGCCACGGCAAAAATATCACCTTGTCGAGCGAACTCGACTGCCGATGTCCCCATCGATTCCAACCAGTCGCACCGGGCCATCTCGAGCCATCGCAAGTAATTCGCGTAATAGACGACGCCGCCCGCATCGGTATCCGCGTAATAGACCTTGGTCTTCACCCTTCTTAACTCCTTCTGTGAGGCCTCAAGTTCCGTGCGCCTGAACGCTTGCCGGCCACCTTCCACCTGCGTCGAGACTCGACTAGGCTTAACCAGATCTTAACGCTGATTCGTTCCGCGATCTACCTTGGATTGATCGCCGGTCTACAAGACAACCAGGACCGCTGACGGCGTGGCCCGTGCGCCGCGAAGTAAAGTATAGTGAAACGGATCGGTGTTGGAGTCGGGGCGTCGGCGAGGGCGTCCTCGTACGATTGGAGCGGCGTACATTCACAGAAGAGAGCGAGAAGGAAATAAGTGATGTGTGATGGGCGGACAACGCCGGTCGTTGTCACCTACCTCCAAATGCTATCGCCTGACCAGTTGCACGCGGCGCCGACAACGCAAATCGAGTTGCGTCAAGCGGAGGTTGCGTGCCCGGAATTGAACCGGTTTCTGTACACGGCCGTTGGCGGAGAATGGAACTGGATCGACCGGCTGAAGTGGGACTATGACCAATGGCAAGACTACCTGGACCGGGCGGAGTTGACGACGTGGATCGCGTACCAACTGGGAACACCGGCCGGGTATTTCGAATTGGAACGGACAGCGCGGGCGGTGGAGATCCGATCGTTTGGGCTTCTGACGCAATTTACCGGGCGTGGCTTTGGCGGCGACCTATTGACGCGAGCCATTCGCGCAGCGTGGCGACTCGAACCAGGTCGCGTCTGGTTGCATACATGTGAACTCGATAGTCCGGCCGCCTTGCAAAACTACCGGTCGCGCGGATTTGAAGTCTATAAGGCTGAGATTGAGTACGCGCGTCTGCCCCATCGTCCTCCGGGCCCTTGGCCCGGTCACGATCGAAAATGATCGTCGAGTCCCTGTCCCTGGTCGAGAGCCGAGGGGTCCCATGGTCCTATGGGCTGATCGATCGTTGGCGGCGATACTCGCTCGGTCCAATCGATTGGCTCGGCCATGCAAACGTCGTGCGAATGAGTCGAATCCTCTGTGCCGGATGTACCAGCTAACTCGACATCGGTACCCGATACGACCGGTAGTTGCGGCACCAAAAGGTCGGATTCCCCTTCGGATTGCACATTGAGCCGGTTAATGATCATCAAGGCGTCCATCGGCGTCAGGAGCCGGTCTCCGTTGACATCCAAATAGGCGGCCGCTTGCCCAACCGGGGCTTCGCCCTCGGGAGCCAGTATTTCCATGGTTGTGCTGAGAGGTCGGTCCGGGCGATCATCGTCGGTCAACGGTCGGGCTCCGCCGTCGTTAAGCTGATTGATCACTATCAGAGCATCGTTGGGCGTCGTGAGACCGTCCTGGTTGACATCGAGAGCATCGCCCGGGTTCTGCCAGACGGAAGAGACGACCTCGACCGTGGCGGTCGGGTGGATCACGTTTTTGGCCGCGACGGGCTCATCACGTCCATAGAGCAGAAGGTCATGGACGGGTGACGGTTCGGCCAATTCCGTCCGAAACTCCAGGGCACCGGGCGAGTCCGCTGTCAGCGTTACGCTCGCCAGCAGTAATTCGCCATCACCGGTCGTCTCCAAACCGGCAAAGGCCCCGAGTTGGCTCAAGACGCCCGGCTGGTCCAGCTTGACGCGTGTGTCGTTGGGGAATTCGCTGCCGAATTCAACATCGCCCGCCACAGAAACCAACTGATCGTCGTACAACACGTCAACGTAAGCAGAGAATATGCCCGTCGGCGCATCACGGAGGTCTTCCACGTAGACGTTTAAGACGAATGGTTCCCCCGCGTTGAGTCGTTTCACGGGG
>CAYNDU010000603.1:2357-3622 GCA_964395615.1 uncultured Pirellulaceae bacterium
CGCGTTGGGGTCGTCGACTACGTCGTTCGGACGATGAGCGGGCAACGGGAGTCTCGCGATTTCGGAGAGGTCATCGAGTGAGCTGATCACTAATTCTGTAGTTGAGAACGAGACGAGTGCGTCCTGAAGAACCAGGCTCCGTTGCACAAAACCGTCGTGACCGATACGGCCGATCAGATCCAATTCACCGGCACCTGTCGTGTCGATCCGGAATACCATCATCGCATTTCGGCTGCGGGCGTCGTTGGCACCTTCTCCCTCGGCGATTCCACTTCGAATGGCCACGGGCAGCGGTCCCCAGCGGTGACCGTTGGCCGGAACGGCGAGCAGCCCATACGCATCAAAATAAGATACGGCCAAGGGGTCCGAAGAGAGGTGGATGTCATCCCGGGCAAGCGTGAAACGATCGGCCAATTTCATTTCCTGCGGGTCGCCCACATCAAATAGCGAAACTTGGGATCCGCCCATTCGTCCCGTATCGACCGACGCGTCCCGGCCAATTCCAACGAGAAACTGGTCGGCAATCGGCAGAAGATGATCGGAAACGCCCGATACCTTAAGCTCACCTGCCAGGTTCGGCTGCGTCGGGTCCGATAGATCGATGGCAAACAGGGGATCAACCAGGCGGAACGTCACGAGGAACCCCTGATCGCCCAGGAATCGGGCCGAAAAGACACGTTCACCGGCGGCTAGTCTCTCGAGTCGGCCGACGATGGAAAGCTCGGTGCCCGTCTGTTGCAGCACGTACAGCCCGGTCTGAGCCTGATTGCCGAATCCGGTCGTCGTGACGATGCGAAACGACTCCTGGTACTCATCCATCGAATAGCGATTCAACAGGCGTCCGGGGACGATTCCGGCGGCGACCAGATCGACCCGCCCGTCAGGGCCCAGCTCGAACCGGTGAATGGATGTCGTCAGTCCGTGGCTGTCGGTCGCATTCCAGTTCTGAGTCGTGACGAACAGGCTGTTAAGTGACATGTAAATGTCACGAGCGTTGTCAAGAGGTACGGTGGCCGAGTTGTGCGGGCCAGGGCTATCCTGGGCCGAGTCAATTACAACGACCGACAGAAGCCCGCCATGCGACTGTATTGGGCGGTAAATGTCTGCCGGATCGGTCACGGGACCCTCGGCAACGATCGAGCCGGTTGCGTCTCGAGAAACGAATTGGGGCAGTGCCGTTTGTAAAAGGCTGTCTCGGACACGGTCGAAGTACTGATCGCGCGTTTCGTAGACGTACTCGTGCCACGGTTTCTCACCTGGACCCG
>CAYNDU010000604.1:0-3612 GCA_964395615.1 uncultured Pirellulaceae bacterium
TCTCCAGTGAACACCTTGCTCAGCCCAACCGCTACGGAAGCTCGTTCCTGCACGCGCCCATCGCTAACGGTCGACACTCACGTTGATTCCGAAGGTCGAAACGTGGTACGCTATTGTTTGGCAGTTCTTCCAACGTCGTGAAATCGTCCGGGTTTTACCGAACGCACTCGCAAGCCTCTTCCGAGCCAACGCCATGGCGAACGACCAGTCGCTAGCCTCGCGGCTTTCGCGCATTTCCACTTATTGGGAACTATTGGACGAGGCACATCGATCCACCGATTCCGCGGTGACCGCTCGGCGCGAATTGATCAAGCGGTACCAGGGAGCTGCCTACCGCTACCTGTGCGGTGCGGTGCGAGATACGGACCGAGCGGACGAGTTGTTTCAGGAATTTGCATTACGTGTGATGCAGGGTCGATTTCAGGGCGCGGACGCGGCGAAGGGGCGATTTCGCGATTATCTCAAGTCCTGTCTGTATCGACTGGTCATCGATCATTTTCGACAACGAAGGAGGCGTCTTCCAACGGTCGAAGTGAGTCAGTTTGCGGAAGCGTCCTGGGAAGGGCGGCCTGAGCTCTCAGATCAATGTTTTCTCGCAGCCTGGCGTGAAGAGTTGCTGGCGGCCGCATGGCAGGCCTTGGAGCGGTACGAGAACGACACGGAGAAACCTTACTTCTCGCTCCTCAGATTTCGCACGGACCACGCCGATCTGTCCTCGGCAGAATCTGCGGCCCAGTGGTCACAACAACTGGGGCGGAACCCGCCGGTATCGGCCGCCGGGTTCCGCAAGCTTCTGCAACGAGCCCGTGTGCAGTTCGCCCAGTTGCTGTTCGAGGAGGTGTCACATTCGGTCGGTTCGGAGCAGTCGGTGGATATCGAGCAGGAGTTGGTTGATTTGGACCTGCATAAATACTGCCGCAAACTGCTTTGAGGCCGACCGGTCTGAGTATGCGGCCGTCAGGGTGCGTCCCCCTCCGTCGGATCGAGACTGCCGGCGGAGGAGCCTGACGGGCCACTATTTCCGAGTGACCTGATCCCCGAAGGGGATGGGATCCAATAGGCTACCGCCGGTTCCCTGACCGTTCGACTCCTGCTGCATCGTCCATTCAAGCGAGCGGAACTCGGCGTGGTCCTCCGTCGCATCGTAATCGGAATAGTCCTCAACGAATCGTCCATCTACGGTCGAGTGCGGCTGACTGGCGTCTACAACCGGCAGCACGATCGTGTCGGCACCGTAACTTCCGAACAGAAAGTCGGCGGCACCGTCGACGTCGTGTGATCCCTGCTTACCACCGTTCAAGAAGTCATTCCCGTTGGCGCCATTTAAGAAATCTTGCCCGAGCCCGCCAAAGAGCCAATCGACGTGGTCACCGCCGTCGAGTATATCCGATCCTTCGTCGCCATAGAGTTTGTCGAAGCCGGCGTCGCCGTACAGCCAATCGCCGTCCGCTCCGCCATGAATCTCGTCGTTTCCGTTGCCACCGTGAATCCGATCGATACCGGCGCCTCCGTAAATCTGGTCCGCTCCTTCGTACCCGTAGATCCTGTCCGCGCCCGCGCCACCACGTAGAATCTCATGATCATCGCTTCCGTGGATGGTGTCGTCGCCGCCCTCGCCGTCAGCCGTGTCCTTTTCCTGAGCATTGGGCGAACGGAGATAGCCGAACGTCGGCGGATAGTAGCTGTGTTCGTTGGGTGCGTACTGAAGAACACCGTGCGTGAAGATCACGTCCGCCCCTTCACCGCCGAGAATCGAATCGTAACCGGGTCCACCGTAGAGCCGGTCATTACCTCCGCGGCCGAGGATCCAATCATTGTCTCCGTCACCGTCGAGCGAGTCTTCCCCGGACCCACCGATCAACGTGTCCTTTCCATCACCGCCCCAGCCCACGGACGGAAGGTCGGTCCCATTGATAAACACATCGTCACCCGTCCTCCCGTTGAAGAAGATGACGTTAGGCCGCTCCTTGATCCACGTCTTGGTTAGATACCAGTTTGTATTGTATTGCCGCACAATGACCTGGCTGGGCCCGTAGGGGTACACGGTTATCCGGTCATCGCCGTACGTTCCACCCATAAGCAGGCCGCCGCCCATTTGCCCCACATCCACGAGCCCTCCGGTCATGAGACAGCGATCCTCCAGTGACTCGAAGCGAGTCCAGCGCTGCGATCGGGCGCCCGGTCGCCCGGAACCTGACCGTGCGGTGCTGCGTTTGCGTTTTGTACGCCGTGCTCTTTTTTTCATTGAGTTTTTCATGGTATTGGTACCTGTCAGTGCGAATGATGGATGAGCCGAACCTGGCCCCGGCACACGGACAATTCCTCAGGAGTCGCGTTGTGCCGTTTCTCCGCGATTCCACTAACTCATACGCGGCGATCCCCGCCTGTGACGACATTTCCAGAAATACCTTCAAGCTCCGGTACGTACAGTCGGCTCGCCCGTACGCGGCACCGGCCCTCGAATAGCGGCGGAATCATCGGCCGAGTCACGATGAAAGAACCGAGTGCAGCCCGCTCGATTCGAAGTGATTGATTACGGTCCTCGATCGTGATACGGTGAGTATCGCATCAGCGTTTCACTCGGAAGACAGCACGTGGAGACTTTCACGATGACCTTCTCACGTTTCCACCGTCGCGATTTATTGAGGACGGCAACTGCGGCAGCCTCCGTTGCGGCGACGGCGCAGCTTTCCGTATCCTCGGCGAGTCCTTCATCCGACACATCGCTGACGATCGGCATGGCCACGACGAATTTCCGCACGGTATCCAATGCCGAACTTGCAGATATTCTCGCGGCTAGCGGTATTCGAACAGCTCAGTTGTTCTTCACCCAGACGGACAGCAACTACTGGCGTTACAACGGGCGCAACGATCTGTCGGACTTGACGGCCGCGCGATGCCGCCGCATCGCGGAAACGTATCGTTCGGCCGGTATCACGATTCACAGTTTGGGCGTCTACACAAATCTGATCCATCCCGACCCCACCGAACGAAAGGCCAACCTTGCCTATTTCGAGTCCATGTTTCGTGTGGGAGAGGCGATGAACGTTCGCACGTTCATTACGGAGGCCGGCCATTACCAGGACCCCAAGGTACCCGTGCCACCGGTCGAATATCATTTTCAAGAGCAGGTCTGGCACACGATGGTCGGCACGGGTCGGCAGCTTGCAGCACTCGCGAAGCAGTACGACTCGGTCGTCCTGTTCGAGCCCTTCTTTCGCCATTTCCTGTCCAGTGCCAAGCGAACACGCTTGTATCTCGAAGCGATCGATTCCCCGAACATTCGAGCGTTGTTGGATCCGGCCAATCTGCTCGAGGTCAATGATCTGGAAGAGATGTTCACGCAGCTTGGGCCGTGGATCGACTGCCTTCACGCGAAGGACCGCAAACTACACGTTGACCGCGGCGTCCCGGCAGGGCAGGGGGATCTCGATTATGGACAGTTTGTCAAATTGGCCGCAAAGCACACGCCGCAAGCGCCGTTGATTCTCGAGTACGTCGGGCTTGACGACTATCAACGGGCGTTGACTCACCTGCAGACTGCGATTGGCTGAAAGGAGGGTAAAGGGGTCAGGAGTCAATTGTGCGAAGCACCCTACGGGCCGTTCCGGC
>CAYNDU010000605.1:0-3609 GCA_964395615.1 uncultured Pirellulaceae bacterium
CGGCCGGACGACGGTTCGCGGAGCGTTGTTGCGAAGCACGGCTCTTTTAGGTGACGTGGTTTTGGCGACGGGGGAATTCGGGGGGAGCATTCTCGGAAAACAATTTGATTTTCAACCTCGCGTGCGCGAAGCGCTGTTGCTCAACTCTCGCTATCGACTCCACGCGGGCATGGATGTCAGCGACGGCTTGTCGATCGACTTGGCTCGACTTGCCGAGGCAAGCGGACTGGGAATCGTGATCCAGCCGGAAGCCGTTCCGGTCGCCGCTGCGGCGCGAGAATGTGCCGCTCGCTCCGGCGACCACCGGTCGGCCCTCGATCATGCGTTGGGCGACGGTGAGGATTTTGAGCTGGTCTTTACTTGCTGTCCCGAAGAAGCGGCTCGGATTCTGTCCGAGCGCCCGCTGGAGGTCGCCATAACGTACCTCGGCCATGTGATTGAGGAACCGGGGCTCTGGCAGTGGACGTCCGCGCGGCGGAGGATCCCGTTGGCGGCGACTGGCTACCTGCACGAATGACTGGTGGACCTGCTCCCTTCGTGCGCCGGACCGACTCGCGGCAGGCAGAGCGCCTGATCTCGTCACCCTAGAGCCGCTCGGAGTCGTTCGAGCGTTTGCTGAGCGACGGGACCTTGGGCAAGCAGTTCGAATGACCGGCGGTCGGCATCGATGATATGGAGTTGGATGGTAAGTCTGTCGGCGGGCAGAGCTTCGGCGACACGATCGCCCCACTCGATAAACGTGATGCCCGGCCCGGCGAAATACTCGTCGACACCAAGGTCGAGAAACTCGCCGACGTCGCCGACCCGGTAGGCGTCCAAATGGTACAGAATACGGGATCCGAAGTGATGTTGGCAGATCACGAACGTGGGACTTGTCACGTCACGTCGATCAATGCCACAGGCGGCGGCGACTGCCTGGACCAATCGCGTCTTACCGGCACCGAGCGGCCCGATCAGGGGCACGGTGAGCGTTTCGGGCAGCACGCCGGCAAGCGTTTTGCCGAGCCGTTCGGTATCGTCAATGCCGCGTGCGGTAAAGGAAAGTGAGTGCATACCTGGGTGACCGACCTTCCCCGGTCGGCTCGCGCGCCGGCTCGGCGTCAACTTCATCCATCCGAAAGGAAGGTGCTTCGGAGGACGGGAGTTTGCCGCCGACGTGGTGAAACAAGATGGCCTGGGGCTACAGAATAAACTTGCTGAGGTCCTCGTCTTCGGCCAGTGCTTCGAGCCGCTCGTCAACATAGGCCGCATTCACCTCGACTCGACCCATCTTCATATCCGGCGCCTCGAAGCTCAACTCTTCCAATAGTCGTTCGAGGATCGTATAGAGTCTGCGTGCTCCGATATTTTGCGTCGTCTGATTGACTTTGAACGCATAGAGTGCCAGAGCATCGATGGCATCGTCGGTAAACGAAAGTGTGACCCCTTCGGTCGCCATGAGGGCCTCGTACTGTTGAGTCAACGAACTGTGGGGTTCTTTCAGGATGCGCACGAAATCTTCTTGCGTCAGGTCGGTCAATTCAACTCGGATCGGAAACCGCCGCTGCAGTTCGGGCATGAGGTCGCTGGGGCGGCTTCGATGAAAGGCACCTGCAGCGACAAACATGATGTGGTCGGTATGGACGTAACCATATCGAGTCTGCACATTGGTTCCCTCGACGATGGGCAACAGGTCTCGCTGAACTCCCTGTCGAGACACGTCGGCACCCTTTCCCTCGCCGGCCACAACCTTGTCGATTTCGTCGAGGAAGATGATCCCCACGTTTTCGGCCAGTTCAATCGCCTTGGCATTGATCTTATCCGGGTCGAGCAGTGCATCGGTCTCCTGATCGAAAAGGACCTGCCGGGCTTCGGCGACGGTCAATTCTCGAGTAATCGTCTGACGTGGCATGATCTTTTCGAGCATGCCGTGCAGATCGAAATCCATCTGCTCCGCTCCCATCCCACTGAAGACGACAGGGCTCGCCTTTTGCTCGATCGTCAATTCCACGGTCCGTTGATCAAGCTCGCCGGACGAGAGCATCTTGCGCATTTTCACGCGCGTTCGCTCGTGGCGTTGAGTATCCTCTTCGTCCATGTCCGAAAAGTCGACCGGTCTTGGGGAGAGTAGCTCAAGGAGCCGCTCCTCGGTACGGTGCTCCGCCTCGGCAGCCACCTCTTTTTGTTCGCGTTCTCTGACGAGCCCGATCGCGTTTTCGACCAATTCGCGAATCATGCTCTCTACGTCGCGCCCATAGTATCCCACCTCGGTGTATTTCGATGCCTCGACTTTGATGAACGGGGCTCCAGTCAGTCTTGCCAGTCGTCGAGCGATTTCGGTCTTGCCAACGCCGGTTGGCCCGATCATCAGGATGTTCTTTGGCGAAACCTCCTGTCGCATTTCATCGGCCAGCTGCTTTCGTCGCCAGCGATTGCGAATGGCGACGGCCACCGCGCGCTTCGCATCGCGCTGTCCGATGATATGACGGTCAAGGGCCGAGACAATCAATTTGGGAGTTAACTTGCCCAGATCTGAATCGGGATTGGTCGCTGTTTTTATCAACTCGTGCACGCTAACTCCTCCACCACGATGTTCTCATTCGTGTAGATATCGATGCCCGCAGCGATCCGTAGCGATTCGTGAGCGATATCCGCCGCGGAAAGCGATGAGTGGTTGACCAGGGCCCGGGCGGCCGCAACGGCGTAGTTGCCACCGGAGCCGATACCGATGATGCCGTCGCTCGGTTGAATCACATCACCGGTGCCGCTGACCAAGAGCGTGTGGCGCGAGTCGGTAACCGTCAACAGGGCCTCCAGCCGTCGTAACATTCGGTCCGTGCGCCAATCCTTGGCCAGCTCGGTCGCCGCGCGCGGGATGTTTGCTGGAAAGTCCTTGAGCTTTGCCTCGAATCGCTCGAGCAGTGCGAAGGCGTCCGCGCTGCCTCCCGCAAAACCACACAACACCTTGCCCTCCGATAACCGGCGAATCTTGCAGGCGTCCGCCTTCATGACCGAACTGCCCAGGGTGACCTGCCCGTCTCCCGCCATGGCCACTTGTCCACCGTGACGAACCGTCAAAATCGTTGTTGCGTGCAATTGCATGGTCGCTAATCACCTCTACCGCCTGCGGTTGATCTGAGCCCGTCATTGTTGCTGATCGCGGCAGGTTCCTCTAGGGCGGGGCGTCGAGATTCCAGCCGGTTCAACCGATCGTATCGTGTGGGTCCATCCATCGCTTGCCGTCCGAATGTCAATTCGAGTATCCTTCAAGCATGAATGGTCCCAACCAGCTGCCTCGCAGCCCGCAACTCATGTCTCGTGATACCACGGCTCTGCTCGTCGTGGATATGCAGACGCGCCTGCTGTCGGTGATGAATGACGCCCGTCGATTAATCTGGAACGTCTCGCGATTGATCGACGGCGCTCGGATGCTCGGCCTGCCAATGCTTGCCACTGAACAGTATCCCACAGGCCTCGGTCCCACAACTCCGGAACTGACCGACCGTATCGGTGAGATCCCATCGAAGACCATGTTCAGCTGTCGCGGGTGCCCTGAGTTTGCGGCTTTGCTCGGGGCGAGGCGGTGACCGCAGCGCGCTGTCTTCCGGTACGCAGGCGACGATCAGCCAC
>CAYNDU010000606.1:0-3592 GCA_964395615.1 uncultured Pirellulaceae bacterium
CCGACAGTGTCCGGTGTGCCATTCGAGATGACCCTTGAATTGCTTGCTTTGGGCGAGACGCGCCGCCTCCACCGTGGCAGCCACCAACGAATCAAACCAGGGTCGAATCAGGTCACAGCCGGGCAAGCCCGGATCGGGCGGAACCAGGGCCGGTCCGGAATGCGTGTGACTCAGGGCAAACAAAAATCGCTCGGCCGGCACTTCCAGCTGGCCGAGCACACGAGATCGAAAGCCGTCGAACAACTGGCTCGAACGCCACCACCCGAGGTCGGCGCATGCCAGAATGATGGGACCGCCATGGTCCTCCCCGCGAATCGTCAGCACCGTTAACGTCAGTGGCCGGTGAATTGATTCGGCACAGTCGTGCTCGGCCGCGCCCCAGTTGCGGGCGTAGATTCCAACCGGAGGTGTAATCTCAACTCGGCCCACGCCGAACCGCCCCCTGGATCCTTCGTGCTCGATCGGCCTCGGCGTCTGCTGCATGGCGGTATCCCTTGGATCGACACTTCGTGATGCGACGACGATGGAAAGGAGCGTACCACGGATGACGTGACGATACCACGGATAGAGTGTTGGACGTCGGACGTTGGATGCCGGCTTTGCTGGGGAGTGGTAGAAGGTCCTGTGCCGAGTGAAAAGCTACAGTCGACCGGAAAAGACGACGACCAGGAAGACGATGATGGCCACAAACAACAACCACCAGGTGACGACGCTCGTATACCACTTCTCGCCGAGTCCGTCAAAGATGTTCATTCGGTGCCAATTGAACGCGAGTTGATCCGTGATCTGATCGGCATGAGGGGGTCGGGTGGCGAGACTGACGCCGATGCAAACCGCTACGCAGGCGAGCCAGTTTGTGATTCCCTGCATCGTGTAAGGCTCGAGCCAGGCAACATGATCGGGTACGAACTGCACATAGACCTTCATCCCAATACCGAACAGGAAACCGAACACCACGGCCGTTACGGCTCCCGGTCCATTGATTCGCCTCCAGAGGATGCCGAGCACAAATACGGCAGAAAAAGGGGGTGCGAAGAAGGCATAGAGCGACTGGATGTACACAAACAGACTGCCGCCCAACCGGTCGATCCACCCGGCGATGACCATCGAAACGGCGAGGATGACGACCGACGAGATCATGCCGACGCGCACCAGGTGCCGATCCGTGGCACGCGGCCTCATCCAACGACGGTAGATATCGAGCGTAAACACGGTGGCCGTTGAATTGAGCACGGAATTCACGGTTGATTGGATAGCCCCGAACAGTGCCGCGAGGAACAAGCCCCGCAGGCCGGCTGGGATCAGGGTCTGCAGCATGTGGACGTAGCCCTTGTCGGCTTCGGGTCGAATTTCGGCCCACGGGCGCTGCATCACTTCCGGGTAACGAGCAAAAAGGATCAGGCCCGGCACGACGACGATCGCCGGCATCACGATCTTCATGAAACCGGCCAGCACGATCCCCATACGCGCGTGGTACATGTTGCGCGCCCCCAGCACACGCTGGATCATGAACTGATTGATAACGTTGTACCAGATACTGACCGAGAACAGGCCTAGAATCAGGCCGGGCCAGGGGTTGGTCGCGTGCGTGACGGGTTGAATCACCGACAGGCGATCGTAGTCCGGAACGCCGGCGCAATGTTCGGCGTTCCTCCTTACGACGTCGTGCCAGATCCCGGTCTGAGCCTGGTTCCGCTCAATCATGACTTGCCATCCGGCGACGACGGAATGCTGATCTCCCGAAAGCGCTCGCAGGCCGAGCAACGTAACCATCGAGCCGCCAAGAACCATCACAATGACCGTCAGGAAGTCGGTCCACGCCACGGACCGAAGACCGCCGTAGATGGCCCACGACCCGGCGACGATGCCGAGCGCCACGATCGACAACCACAGGTTCCAGCCAAACAGGCTGTGCAAGGCGAGGCCACCGCCGTACAAAACGGCCGCGAGGAATGCGACAACGTTGCTGACCACCGTCAATACTGCAAACATCTGGCGCAACACGGGATGGAATCGGCGTTCCATGAACTCCGGCGTCGTGAAGACTCGTGATGCCAACAGAAACGGAATAAAGAACCAGATGAGTACGCTGAACGACAACACGTTGGCCCATTCCGACATGGCCACGCATATGCCGTAGACATAGGCCGCGCCGATCATGCCGATGAAATGTTCGGTGCTGATATTCGAGGCGATGAAGGAGCTTCCAACGACATACCAGGGGAGCGTTCGTCCGGCCAGGAAGTAATCGTCGGCGTCGGTCTTTTCCTTCCGCCCGGCCCACCATCCAACCGCGCACAACCCGACGAAGTAACCGGCAAAGGCCAGCGTGTCGAGCCCGGTGAACGAAAAATCCGCGTACCCTCCCACTTTGTCCTCCTATGGACCGTCATGTTGCAGCGGCCAAGCACTGCTGCGCATGAAAACAATGAGGCAATCGACCACCGCCAATCGATCACTGCATGGACCGGCTTGCGATGATGCCACAATCTCCGCGGACCGCCGGCCCCTCCGCCGTGACGACACGGCTCAGCCGGAAACGACCATTGCCATCGTCGCCGTGAAGCAAGTACTCCGAAAACGTGCTAATGCGTCAGGAAGAAGTGCGGATCCGCAAGCACCCCGTCAGCATCTTCGTTGAAGTGCTGCCAATTGTCGTGGTACGGAAGGCCGTCGAAGGGGTCGATCAACGAGATGCGGGCTTGCGCCGGATGATCGGTATCACCTACCAGGCGATACATGGTCACGGCATGATTCAGCGCATTGCGATTCGGATAATTGAATCCGCCCAAGATGACCATTCGACCGCGCGAAAGACTGGTAGCCGTGCTCTGCATGGTCAGGGGGCTTCGGCGCAGGTCACGGCATCTCAATCCGGCAGCTCGAGCCAACCGCTGCGTATTTGGAAGATCGTTGCTGACCAGCGTACCGTTGGGGTTCAGTCGGACGCCCGCCGCACTGGCCAGCTGTTTGACACTTGCCACCGTCGCATTGCCCCCCATAGCCATCGCGGTCGCAGCCGCCCAGCAATCCGTCGCTCGTCCCTGCCGAATCCCGCGAATGCGATGCACGATGTTATAAGCCGTCATTGTCAAACTCCATGAAGCCATACGGTCGCTGAGCAACCAAGTCATGAGGCGACGCGCGTCCTGCCAGGGAAACGAGGTCCGAGCACTACTCGATTGTCATCCACCCAACCACGCCCGGTCAACCCTTGTTCGCCGAGTCCCGGTAACAGCCGCCCGTTGGTCAATGCTCATGTTGGTCGGGCGGTTTCCCGATAGGTCCGCGTCCGAGCCGGCGTTGGAACGCACGTTCGAGGTCAGCCATCACGTCGGCGACGCCGTTCTTGCCCTCCGAATGGGTCTCGTCCGCCGGATTGGTCTCGATCCGGTCGACCAACGTCTCGACTATTTGGTCGGAATACCGGCCCACCGACTCTTGCGCCCAGCGCTTTTGGCCACCCCAACAGTCGGATTCGGTCCGCGTGGTCGCCGGACGCGTCGACATTGCGTTCGAATCAGACCTCTCCTTGGCAATCACGTGTGAAGACACGGCGACGCGCAGACTCGTGCCGTACTCGTGACGTTGT
>CAYNDU010000607.1:0-3558 GCA_964395615.1 uncultured Pirellulaceae bacterium
CTGGCCCCCCGTCCGAAGATGATTGGCTGCCGATCTGCCGGCGCGATCGATCGTTTTTTGTCTCGTGCTTTGTCCATTTTTAATTTTAGGGTTGGCCAAATCCGAAATTGTCGCCACACCACGAGTTGCGCGGCGGCCAACCCCAACGTTGAAAGTTGTCAAAGCACTAGTTTCTCATTCCTGGTTTCGGGAGAATCCGTGATGCTTCAGCTGAATCGTCGTGATGTTCTGCGTTATGGATTGTTGGGCGGTACGGCAGCGGTCTGGCCCGTGTCGATGGCGAAGGCGGCGGGCGCGAACGACGAGATTCGAGTAGGTTTCATTAGTTGCGGAAGTCGAGCCGGCGGGCACATGGGCGCCTTCAGCAAGATCCCCGGCGTTCGCGTTACGGGACTTTGCGACCCGGACGAGGGCCGCCTGGCCAGTGCCCGTGAGCGATTCCCTCAGGCCAAGGGTTGGAAGGACCTTCGAGGCCTGCTTGACGACGATCAAATCGACGCCGTGGTTGTCGCAACGTGTAATCATTGGCATTGCCTGGCGTCTATTTGGGCGATGCAGGCCGGCAAGGATGTTTACGTCGAAAAACCGCTTTCCCACTCCCAATGGGAAGGCAGTCAGGTGGTCGCTGCGACAAAGAAATACGGGCGGATCTGCCAGGTCGGAACGCAGCAACGTTCGGATCCGATGCAGGCCGAGATCAAAACATTCCTGCACAACGATCGATCAATTGGTTCGCTTGTCAGCGCACGCGTCAATCGATACGGTATTCGAGCGCCGATCGGAAGGCGGTCGACGCCGCTGGAGATCCCCGGTTCGGTGGACTATGACCTTTGGCTCGGGCCGGCCCAGCGCCAGCCAATCTATCGGGACAAGCTCCAATACGATTGGCATTGGGACTGGAATACCGGGTCGGGGGAAATGGGCAACTGGGGCGTTCATGTCCTGGACGATATGCGCAACAACGTATTGCAAGACAAGGTAAATCTACCGAACGGCATCGCCGGTGGCGGAGGCCGGTTGGTGTGGGACGATGCCGGACAGACGCCAAATGTGCACTTCGTCTACTTCGATACGGGGATCGTCCCGGTCATTATTGGGTTAAGCAATCTTCCGGAAAAACCGGGCTCCAAGAAATCGTTCGCTCATCCCGGCCCCGGTAGCGGGTACGTTGTTTACTGCGAAGGCGGACGCCTCGAGGGTCAACGAGGTCGCGCGGCTGCCTACGACGTCCAGGGCAAGCTGATCAGGAATTTCAAGGGAGATGCCGGAAAGGTGCACCAACGGAATTTCATCGACGCCGTACGGGCCCATGACGCCTCATTGCTCAATTCGCCGATCGATATGGGGCACTATTCCACCGGCTGGTGCAACCTGGCCAACATCGCGTTTCGAGCCGGTCGCAGTTTTTCGGCTCGCGAAGCAAACGAATTGGCGAGCGATTCGCCGGACTGGCGACCGATGTTGGCCGACATGGCCACCGGCTTGAAACAACAGGGCGTCGCACTCGACGATCGACGTGCCCGGATGAGCCCGCTATTGAAGTTTGATCCGGAACGCGAGCAGTTCGTCGGCGAACATGCGGCCGGCGCGAACGCGTTCCTGAAACGCAAATATCGAAAGCCGTACGAAGTACCGGAAATCGCCGCCGGCTAGTCGGACGATTCGCACAGCCCAATCAGGATCTCAGGGGTTCCAGCAGAGCGTCGATGCGATCGAGCTCTTCGGACGAGGGTACCTCGAGCGGTTGGCGGACGGGCCCAACCGGTTGCCCCATCAGGCCGCAGGCCGATTTCACGTACTGCGTGTAACGGCCTCCGTCCTCCATTAATGACAGCAGCGGCAACAGCCGATAAAAGAGCTCTTGCGCCGCCGCCGGATCTTGTTGGGTGACGGCCAGATCAAAAAGCCGGACATGAAGTGCCGGTATGACATTCACAACTCCACCGACCCAGCCGACTGCCCCGGAAAAGAAGCTCTGCAGAGCCAGCGTATCACAGCCGCACACGACGCTCATCCGATCACCGCAACGGCGAATGATCTCGGGAACGCGCTGCATCTCTCCGCTACTCTCCTTGATCGATGCGATGTGGGGAAGCTCGGTCAGTTGCTCGACAAACTCGGGCGTCATGTCGATCCCGGTCCGGCCCGGGTAGTTGTACAACATGATCGGCAAGCCGATCGCCTGATCGATACATTGCAGATGGTGGAACAACTCCGGCAACGTCGGAAGCGAATAGTAGGGTGCGGCCAGCATAACCGCGTGGCATCCAAGGTCTTCTGCCTGGCGACAGTAACGAGCGACCGACTCGGTCGATCCTCCGTTGGCGCCGGCAATCACCGGCACGCGACCGGCTGCTCCATCAAGTGTCGCTCGGAGAACGATCTCTCGTTCCGAATCGGTCAGAGCGTAGAACTCGCCGGTACTGCCTAACGGAATCAGGCCGTGTACCCCTTTTTGGATCAGGTAGTCGCACAAAGCGGACAGGCGACCGGCGTCGACATCGCCTTGGGCATCGAGTGGGGTAACCAGCGCAGGGAAAACCCCTTGCCAGGAAAGGTTTTCAGACGACGGAGTCGAAGGGTTCATTTCATTTCTTTCGTAAGGCGGGGTATCCGCGAAGACCTATGACTGAGTATTTGGGCCGTCTCAATCAAGTTGGAACCAGATGGTCTTGAATTCCGTGTACTGGTCGTGGGCATGAATGGACTTGTCACGACCGGAAAACCCCGATTGTTTGAACCCGCCAAACGGTGTCGTGATGTCACCTTCCGAGAAACAGTTGATCGAGATGGTACCGGCTCGAATGGCCCCGGCCACTCGATGCGCCGTGTTCAAGTCACTGGTATACAGTGAGGCGGCCAGCCCATAGCTCGTATCATTGGCCACGGCAATCGCCTCATCAATGCTGTCGACGGTGATAGCCGAGAGAACTGGTCCGAAAATCTCTTCCTGAGCGATCTTCATTTGGTTGTTCACGTTGTCAAAGATAGTCGCCTCGACAAAATAGCCACCTGTCGATTCAAGCGTCTGCCGACCGCCGCAGGCGACTTCCGCTCCTTCAGCCACGCCCGATTCGATATAGCCCAGGACCTTTTCTAAATGCGGTCGTTCGATCAGGGAGCCGACCCGAGTATCCGGATCGAGCGGATCGCCGACCACCCATGATTCGGCCTGGCGTTTGATCTTCTCCAGCAGTTCATCCTTGACGTTACGATGGACAATCAGTCGTGAGCCGCAGCTGCAGTTTTCACCCATGTTCCAGAACGCGGCACTCGCCGCATGCTCGGCGACGCTGTCCAGGTCGTGAGCATCGGCGAGCACAATCTGCGGGCTCTTCCCGCCGCACTCCAAGACGACTCGCTTCAGATTTGATTCCGCCGAGTATTTCAGGAACAACCGTCCGACTTCGGTTGAGCCGGTGAAGGCAACCATGTCGACGTCGGGATGGCGTCCAAGCGGCTCCCCCGCCTCCCCCCCGCACCCCCGGAGACCACACCACACCCCCGCGGGTCGATCCGGCCCTCCGTGAAGCCATGGGCGAGGCCGCGCTGAAGCTC